>CAISIP010000355.1 GCA_903885415.1 uncultured beta proteobacterium | reverse complement strand
GCTTTGCAGCATGTGTGCCGACGATTTCCGAGCCTCGCATTATAGCCACAAAGCCTCAGGCTCCCGGCTGCGACCCACCCTCAAGCCGCCTGCAGCCGCTCGAGCACCGCACTTCTGTGGCACAGCGCGAGCACAGCGTCGAGCGACGGGGTCTGGCTCGTTCCCATCACCAGCACGCGCACCGCCATCGCCAGTTGCGGCATCTTCAGTCCGCTTTCAGCCAGCACTTCCCGGATCGCCAGCGCGATCGACGACTTGTCCCATCCGCACAGCGCCAGCTTTCCCGCAAGCAGGCCCAGCGCCGGTCGTACGGCTTCGCTGACATGCTTGTCCCTTTCGTCGCTGACCGGCTTGACTGCGACATAAAACGCTGCGGCCCATTGCGCCAGCACGACGGTGGTCTCGCAGCGATCCTTGAACAGCGCGCAAATGCCCGGCAGCCGGCCGTCGCTGGCGTCGATCGCCTGCGACTGCAGCCGCTGCGCAACGATGGCTGCGAGCGCCTGGTCCCCCATCGCCTTGATGTAGTGCGCGTTGACCCAGTTGAGCTTGGCGGCGTCCCATTGGGCAGCGCTGCGGGCCAAATGGCGCCCGTCAAACCAGTGCAGCAGCTGCTCGCGTTCGAACAGTTCGTCGTCGCCATGACTCCAGCCCAGACGCGCCAGGTAGTTGAGCATCGCCTCGGGAAGATAGCCGGCCTCCTCGTACTGCATCACGCTGACCGCGCCGTGGCGCTTGGACAGCTTGTCCCCATCGGGACCCAGAATCATCGGCACATGGCCGTACAGGGGCAGCTGCGCTCCCAGTGCTTGCAGGATGTTGATTTGCCGCGGCGTGTTGTTGACATGGTCGTCGCCGCGCAGGACATGGCTGATCTCCATGTCCCAGTCGTCAACGACGACGCAGAAGTTGTAGGTCGGCGTGCCGTCGGCGCGCGCGATGATCAGATCGTCGAGTTCGCGGTTGGCGATAGTGATCGGCCCCTTGACCAGATCGTCCCATGTCACGGCGCCATCGGCCGGGTTGCGAAAGCGGACCACCGGCCGCAGGCCCGAAGGCGGCGCGGGCAACTCCTTGCCGGGCTCGGGCCGCCAGCGGCCGTCGTAGCGCGGCTTGTCGCCGCGCGCGCGCTGGGCCTCGCGCATCGCGTCGAGCTCTTCGGGCTGGCAGTAGCAGTGGTAGGCGCTGCCCTCGCGCAGCATCTGCGCTATCACCACGCGATAGCGATCAAGCCGCTGCATTTGGAAAAAAGGGCCTTCGTCGTAATCGAGCTTCAGCCACTGCATCGCCGCGATGATCTGATCGACCGCCTCCTGGGTCGAGCGCGCCACATCGGTGTCTTCAATGCGCAGGATGAAGTCGCCGCCGAAGTGCCGCGCAAAGGCCCAGGAAAAGAGCGCCGTGCGAGCGGTTCCCAGGTGCAGGAATCCCGTCGGCGAGGGCGCGATGCGGGTGCGAACTTTGCGCGGCGGTCCCGGCGCGACCGTCACAGCGCCGCCAATCCGCGCGCCAGGTCGGCCTGCAGATCGGCCACGTGCTCGAGCCCCACGGCCAGACGCACCAGACCCTGCCCGATGCCGGCGACCTGGCGCTGCTCGTCGCTCAGTCGCCCGTGCGAGGTGCTGGCCGGGTGCGACATCAGCGACTTGACATCGCCCAGGTTGGTGCACAGCAAAATAGTCTGGGTGCTGTCAAGCAGCCGAAACGCGCGTTCGCGCGACTGCTGCGCGTCGGACGCGCGCAGTTCGAAAGACAGCACCGCCCCCCCCTTGCCCGACTGCTGCGCCATCGCCAGCGCCTGCTGCGGGTGGCTCGCCAGGCCCGGATAGTAGACCCGGGCCACCTCGGGCCGGGTCTCCAGCCAGCTTGCGAGTTCGAGCGCGCCCTGGCTTTGCGCCTGCATCCGGATTCCCAGCGTTTCCAGGCCCTTGAGCACCACCCAGGCATTGAAGGGCGACAGCGTCATGCCGGCGCTGCGCATCACGGGCAGCAGCTTTTCGTCGATCAGGCTGCGCGAGGCGCACACCGCGCCCGCCATCACCCGGCCCTGGCCGTCGAGGTACTTGGTGCCCGAGTGCACGATCAGGTCAGCGCCGAATTTCACCGGCTGCTGCAGCGCCGGCGTGCAGAAGCAGTTATCGACCGCCAGCAGCGCGCCGGCACCATGCGCGATGTCGGCCAGCGCCCGGATGTCACAGACCTCGGTCAGCGGGTTGGTCGGCGTCTCAGCGAACAGCAGTCGGGTGTTGGGCCTGAGCGCCGCCTTCCACTGTGCGATCTCGGTCTGCGACACGAAGCTGCTTTGCACGCCAAACTTGGCGAACTCGCCGCCGATGAGCTTGAGCGT
>CAISIP010000354.1 GCA_903885415.1 uncultured beta proteobacterium | reverse complement strand
GCTGCGCCGTCCGCCAGGCCGTGAAGCCTACCCCGGCGACGTTTTCTATTTGCACAGCCGTCTGCTCGAACGCGCCGCGCGGGTAAACGAGAAGTATGTAGAGGACTTCACCAAGGGCGAGGTCAAGGGCAAGACGGGCTCCTTGACGGCGCTGCCGATCATCGAGACCCAGGCGGGCGACGTTTCGGCTTTCGTGCCGACCAACGTGATTTCGATTACCGACGGACAGATCTTCCTGGAGACCTCGCTGTTCAACGCGGGCATCCGCCCGGCCATCAATGCCGGCATCTCGGTGTCGCGGGTCGGCGGTGCGGCGCAGACCAAGCTGATCAAGAACCTGTCGGGCGGAATCCGCACCGACCTTGCGCAGTACCGCGAGCTGGCGGCCTTTGCCCAGTTTGCATCGGACCTGGACGAGGCCACCCGCAAGCAACTCGACCGCGGCGGCCGCGTCACCGAATTGCTCAAGCAGGCGCAGTACAGCCCGTTGCCGATCAGCCTGATGGGCGCGACGCTGTTTGCGGTCAACAAGGGCTTTATGGACGATGTCGAGGTGAAGAAGGTGCTCGCGTTCGAAAGCGGTCTGCACGCGCACCTGAAGGACAAGCATGCCGCGCTGCTGGCCAAGCTCGAAGCCGACAAGGCGATGGACAAGGACGCCGAGGCTGAGTTGACGGCGGCTACCACCACGTTCAAGAAAAGTTTCGCCTGAGGCGGACGGACGGCACAAGCGTGAAGACAGCACAGTCAAGGGCCGGGAGCAACTATGGCAGCAGGTAAGGAGATACGCGGCAAGATCAAGTCGGTGGAGAACACCAAGAAGATCACCAAGGCCATGGAGATGGTTGCTGCTTCCAAGATGCGCAAAGCGCAGGAGCGCATGCGCGCGGCCCGACCCTACAGCGAAAAGATCCGCATCATCGCTGCCAATCTGGGCAAGTCCAACCCGGAGTACATGCACCCGTATATGCGCGTCAACGACGCCAAGGCGACCGGACTCATCGTCGTCACGACCGACAAGGGTCTGTGCGGCGGAATGAACACCAATGTGCTGCGTATCGTGACCGCCAAGCTGCGCGAACTGCAGTCGGGTGGGAAGGAAATCAAGGCGGTGGCGATCGGCAACAAGGGCTTGGGCTTCCTGAGCCGTGTCGGCGCCAAGGTGACGGCGCAGGCGACGCAGCTGGGCGATACGCCGCATCTGGAAAAACTGATCGGCCCGGTCAAGGTGCTGCTGGACGCTTACGCCCAGGGGCAGGTCAGCGAGGTCTACCTGGCTTACACCCGCTTCATCAACACGATGAAGCAAGAGCCGGTGCTCGAGCGTCTGCTCCCGCTGTCGGCAGAGCGCATGCAGGCCGACCCGGGCAGCGCACAGCAGGGCTGGGACTATATCTATGAGCCCGAAGCGCAGGCGGTGATCGACGACCTGATGCTGCGCTACATCGAGGCGCTGGTCTATCAGGCGGTAGCGGAGAACATGGCTTCGGAGCAGTCGGCGCGCATGGTGGCGATGAAGTCGGCGACCGACAACGCGGGCAGCGTGATCGCTGAACTCAAGCTGATCTACAACAAGACCCGGCAGGCGGCGATCACCAAAGAACTTTCAGAAATCGTTGCCGGCGCGGCAGCGGTTTAAACGCAATTCATTTATTGGAGCAAGCACAATGGCTCAAGCAAGTACCGCAGGCAACGCAGGCGTTGAGGGCAAGATCGTTCAGTGTATCGGCGCGGTGGTCGACGTGGAATTTCCGCGCAGCCAGATGCCCAAGATCTACGACGCCCTCAAGATGGACGGCTCGGCGCTGACGCTCGAAGTGCAGCAGCAACTCGGCGATGGCATTGTCCGCACCATCGCACTCGGATCTTCCGATGGCTTGCGCCGCGGAATGATCGTGAAAAACACGGCCAATCCGATCATGGTTCCGGTTGGTAAAGCCACGCTGGGCCGCATCATGGACGTGCTGGGTTCGCCGATCGACGAGCGCGGCCCGGTGGCTTCCACGCAGACTGCCTCCATCCACCGCAAGGCGCCGGTTTATGACGAACTGAGCCCGTCGCAGGAACTGCTTGAGACCGGCATCAAGGTGATCGACCTGGTGTGCCCGTTTGCCAAGGGCGGAAAGGTCGGTCTGTTCGGTGGCGCCGGCGTGGGCAAGACGGTGAACATGATGGAACTCATCAACAACATCGCCAAGGCGCACTCGGGCCTGTCGGTTTTTGCCGGTGTCGGCGAGCGCACCCGCGAGGGCAACGATTTCTACCACGAGATGATGGAATCGGGCGTCGTGAATAGCGAGAAGCTCGAGGACTCCAAGGTCGCAATGGTCTACGGCCAGATGAACGAGCCTCCGGGCAACCGTCTGCGCGTCGCGCTGACCGGCCTGACCATCGCCGAGTCCTTCCGTGACGAAGGCAAGGACGTCCTGTTTTTTGTGGACAACATCTATCGCTACACGCTGGCCGGTACCGAGGTCTCGGCGCTGCTCGGCCGCATGCCATCGGCGGTGGGTTACCAGCCGACGCTGGCCGAAGAAATGGGCCGCTTGCAGGAGCGCATCACTTCTACCAAGGTCGGCTCGATCACGTCGATTCAGGCCGTCTATGTGCCGGCCGATGACCTGACCGATCCCTCGCCGGCAACCACCTTCGCCCACCTGGACTCCACCGTGGTGCTCAGTCGCGACATCGCGGCGCTGGGCATCTACCCCGCGGTCGACCCGCTGGACTCCACCAGCCGCCAGCTCTCGCCCAACGTGGTTGGTGAAGACCACTACAACACGGCGCGCGCGGTGCAGGGAACGCTGCAGCGCTACAAGGAGCTTCGTGACATCATCGCGATCCTGGGCATGGACGAACTCGCCCCGGAAGACAAACTGGCGGTGGCGCGGGCGCGAAAGATTCAGCGCTTTCTGAGCCAGCCTTTTTTCGTGGCCGAGGTGTTCACCGGCACTTCGGGCAAGTACGTGTCGCTGGCCGAGACGATTCGCGGCTTCAAAATGATTGTCAACGGCGAATGCGACCACATGCCGGAGCAGGCTTTCTACATGGTCGGCACCATCGACGAAGCTTTCGAGAAAGCCAAGAAGATGGCCTGAGGCCAAACGCACAGCAGCCCAAGGAATCCAGATGGCAACGATCCATATTGATGTAGTGAGCGCAGAAGAGTCGATCTTCTCCGGTGAGGCCCGCTTTGTAGCGTTGCCGGGTGAATTGGGCGAACTCGGAATCTATCCGCGCCACACGCCGCTGATCACCCGCATCAAGGCGGGTTCGGTGCGTATCGAGATGGCCGATGGCTCGGAAGAGTTCGTCTTCGTTGCCGGCGGCATCATCGAGGTGCAGCCGGACAGGGTGACGGTGCTGTCCGACACTGCGGTACGCGGCAAGGACCTCGACGAAGAAAAGGCGAATCAAGCCAAACTCGCTGCCGAAGAGGCGCTCAAGAATGCCAAGGGTGAGCTCGACATAGCACGCGCGCAGTCTGAATTGTTCACGATGGCGGCTCAGATCGCCGCCTTGCGCAAGTACAGGCTCAAGAAGTAGGCCAAGGGCCCGGTCCCGGGCACCTACCGAAAAGCCTTCGGCATCGTCGAGGGCTTTTTTTATTTCAGCCGATGCGGGGCGCGTCGGGAAGCTCGTTGTGGTGCCGCTCGCCGGCACCCAGTGGGAAATGCAGCGTGAGCGGAGCCTCCAGTTCGTCGAGCGCATGCATCAGTCCGGCTTCGAAAGCGCCGCCGGTGAAGGCCGCACCCATGTGCGCCACCATGGCCTGCCAGTCGACAGGGTCAACCACCGCGTTGATGCCGCGGTCGGCGATGAGCTCGATCCGACGCTCGGCCAGCAACAGGTAGAGCAGGATGCCATTGTTCTGCTCGGTATCCCAGACGCGCAGATCACCGAACACCGCCAGCGCGCGCTCACGGCACAGCGCGTCGAGCGGAACCTGATACCGCCAGTGACGCCAGATGGAGGTGGCGGGCAGGCTGGCTTCGATGAAGACGCGGATCTCCCCGCTGTGTTGCGTTTCGCTGTGGGCAATGCGCCGTGTCAGGCGCTCGATGGCCCCTGCGGACACCGCCCGTCGGGCATCGGATTCGTCAAGCCACAGGTGGCGCAGCGCGGTGATGGATTCGCGGCGCATGCTGCGTCCTACCATCTTCCGGACGCGCCACCGCCACCAAAATCGCCGCCGCCGCCCGAGCGAAAGCCACCGCCCCCCGATCCCCAGCCGCCGCCAAACCCGCCCGGCCTTCCCCAGCCATGGGGCAGACCGGAGCTGCCGCCAAGCAGCGCGAACAGCGCCGCCGCCAAGCCCGCTACGCAGGCCAGCAGCAGGTGCGCGCCGATAACAAACCCCAGCAGAGCGACGCCGCCCCCGGTCAGCAGCGCGCCGAGCTTGCGGCCAAAAATGCTTCGGACGATGGCGGCACCCACAGGCAGCGCGAAGAGCACCAGAACCAGCAGGCCTCCCCAGTCGGGTTCTGCCCCGCGCGACTGAGCGCGCGCGGGCTCGGGCAGGGTTTCACCGGCAATGCGTGCGGCTAACTGGTCCACCCCCGCTTCGAGTCCGCCGGCGAAATCGCCCACCTTGAATCGTGGCGTGATCGCACCGTCGATGATGCGCTTGGCCGCCAGGTCGGGAACCGCGCCTTCGAGCGCCTTGGCGACTTCGATGCGCAGGCTGCGGTCGTCCGTGGCGACGATGAGCAGCACGCCGTCACCCACGTCGCGGCGGCCGATCTTCCAGCTATTGGCAACCCGGTTGGCGTAGCTGGCGATGTCCTCGGGCCTGGTGCTGCGCACCATCAGGATGACCAGCTGCGTCCCATTTTGTTGCTCAAGCGCGACGAGCCTGGCGTTCAGCGCTGTGCGCTGCGCCGAGTTCAGGCTGCCGGTCTGGTCGATCACGCGTGCGTCCAGCAGCGGCACCGGCAACAACTCCTGCGCCGGCAGGGCCTGCACGACCAAGGCCGCGCAGGCCAGCAGAACGGCCCGCGCAAATCGGTGCAGCAGGTTT
>CAISIP010000353.1 GCA_903885415.1 uncultured beta proteobacterium | reverse complement strand
GGGCCAGCACAATGCCGAACTGCTCGGCCCTGCGCCGCTTGCAGTCGTCTAGGCGCTGCGCAGGCCGCGCCGACGCGGTTTGGCCTGGACCATGGCCATCACCAGTGCCGCGATCCGGTCGGCGGTCTGCGCCGGCGTGAGGCGTCCGGTGGGTCGGTACCAGACATAGGACCAGCTGACGATTCCGCCGATGGCGAGCGCCGTCAGCTGTACATCGTCGACGATGAATTCCTCGCGCTCGACACCCTCGCTGAGCAACGCACAGAACTTGCGGTCGAATTCGCGTCGCATCGCGTTGATCGACTCGCGTCCGGACGCTGACAAATGCTTTTCTTCGCGGGTGTAGATCGCGATTGAACCCTGGTTTTCCAGCACCGCGAGCATGAACTCGCGCGCTAGCGCTTGCAGCCGGTCGGTGGCCGAGCCGCCCGATGCGACGACCCGGTTGAGCACTTCCAGCGACGAGCGGATGCCGCGCGCGCAGATTTCGTCGAGCAGTTCGTTCTTGGACTTGAAGTGGGAGTAGATGAAGGGCTTGGTCACCTTCATCTGGTCGGCTACCGCCTCCAGGGTGGTGTTCCCCAGGCCATTGCGGTGAAACAGCGCCGCCGCGGTGGCGACGATGCGTTCGCGCTTGAGCCGGGTGACCGCCTCGCGGATGTCTTGTGGCGGCTCGGGTTCCAGCGCCGCGGCACGCCGGGCTGCCGCGTCTCCCTCGCCGCGCGGCGAACCTGCGGGCTTGCGCGGCTTGGCGGCGGGTATGGCCTTCATACCAAACAGTATAGTTGTGTGGTCCGTGCCGTCCGGCGCCAGCAGCGGTCCACCCGGGACAGCGCTGCCGTTCCGGGGCATCAGCCGCGGCGCATGATCGCCCGCGCGCCGTCTCCCATGTCGCCTAGGTACTCGCCGGCGACCGGGCCGAAAATCATCGACGCGATTTCCAGCACACGGATTCCGTGCACCGGTCCTTTTTTCATAACACCGCGACTGGCGCGAGCGGGCTGCCGGTGGCGCCGACGATCGGCAACGCGCTGGCGATGAACAGGAACTCCTGGCGGCCGCTGGCGACCAGCGGGTCGAGCATCAAGCCCTCGAGCAGCGGAACGCCAAAGTCGCGGATCAGGCACTGGTGGACCGGAAAAACAGTTCCGCTGGCAAAGGGCAGCACCTCGATGGCAAAGTTGTCGGCGCCGATGATCGCGACCTCGCGGGCGGCCAGCCACAGCGCCGCCGACAGGTCGATTCCGGCTTCGACGTCGAAGGATGGGTTCTTGACGCCGCGCTGCGCCTCCAGCCAGCCGGTACGCAGCAGCACCGCATCGCCGCGCCCGGGCTGCAAGCCGGCGGCATCGGCGGCGGCCTGCAGGTCGGCCGCGCTGAGCACCTCGCCGGGCGCCAGCAACCGACCCTTGAGCCGCACCAAATCGAGCAGCACGCCACGGGTGACGATCGGCGGCATTTTCTCGATGCCCAGGCGCTCGGCGCCGCGCGCGCTGCGGATGCCGTCGCCGGGATAGCCGTTGTACAACTTGTCGTCGTACCAGGCGTGGCACAGCGCGTCGACATGGGTGCCGATATGCAGCGGCATTACGACCGTGTCTTCGGCGAACTGAAAGCCGCCCGGGCGCCCGCTGCCGGCCGCGTAGTCGCCTCCGTCGCGTCCCATGAAATGCTGCAGGCCGCAACGGTGTGCTGGCACTGGCGTCTTGCTCGACAGCAGTTGCGCCAGCCGCAGCACCTCACCGCTGCGCACCAGCGCGGTCGCGCGGCGCACCTCGTCGGGGCCGATGAAGTTCAGCGCGCCGCGCTCGTCGTCGGCGCCCCAGCGTCCCCAGCGGTTGTCGCTAAGGGTGGGCGTGGTGTCGGTCTTGTGGTTCATCC
>CAISIP010000352.1 GCA_903885415.1 uncultured beta proteobacterium | reverse complement strand
TGGTCCTTGAGGATGCCCGGCGCCTCGAAAGGCCCCTCTGCTGGTGGCCGGCCCATCTCCATCAGGTCGACGGCGGCATAGACGATGCCCGCCAGGCCCAGCGCATCCACCATGGCTTCGGCAATATCCTGCTGCAGTTCGGATCCGCGGATCTTCATGAGCGAGGCTTCGGCGCCAGGCTCGCTGCCCGCCATGGCGTCGGCCACGGCCTGGTAGCAGGTGGCCTGCAGCACGAAGTGGCGCAACTTCAACTCGGCGAGCCGCCGCGCGAAAGGCGCGTAGTCGCGCAGTGGTTTGCCACCGCGCAGTGTCTGCGCCGCCAGCTTGTCCAGACGCCGCAATTGCCGGGTCGAGCGACCGACTTCGGCCACCAGGACACGCTCGTTGCTGAGCAGCACCTTGGCGTAGGTCCAGCCGCCGCCCTCTTCGCCGACCAGGTTGCCCACCGGCACGCGGACCTCGTCGAAGAACACTTCGTTGACGTCGTGGCACATGTCCATGGTGATGATCGGCCGGACCGTGATGCCGGGCGATTTCATGTCGATGAGCAGGAAGGAGATGCCTTTCTGCGGACGATCCTCCTGGCTCGTGCGCACCAGACAAAAGATCCAGTCTGCCCAATGCACATGGGTGGTCCAGATCTTCTGGCCGGTCACTACATAGTGGTCGCCATCGCGCACCGCGCGCGTGCGCAGGCCCGCAAGGTCGGAACCCGCACCGGGCTCGGAATATCCCTGGGCCCACCAGTCCTGGCTGCTGCGAATGCGCGGAAGAAAGCGGTCTTTCTGCGCCTGCGAGCCGAAGGTGTAGAGAATGGGCCCGACATAGTTCACGCCGAATGGAATCAGCCACGGGGCTCCGGCTTCGCTGGTCTCCTCCTCGAAGATGAAGCGCTGCAGTGGCGTCCAGTCGCAGCCGCCGTAAGCAGCCGGCCAGTGGCCGACAATCCAGCCGCGGGCCTCCAGCAGCCGCAGGTAAGACAGGTAGTCGGCCTTTTCCAGCTCGAGGTTGTTCATCACCTTGTGGCGAAGCGCACTGGGCAAGGTTGTCGCGAAGGTCCGTACCTCGGCGCGGAACGCGTCGGGATCGGCAAGGGCTTGGGAATGGATGTCAGCCATGCGTCGTCCTGCTGCGCGGCGAGCGTCGTGCCACGCTCAGTTGGGCTCGATGCCCGCCGCCTTGACGAGCTCGGCGTTGAGCTGTATGTCCTTCTTGAGGAAGGCATCGAAATCGGCCGGCGACATGGGCATCGGGTCCATGACCAGCGTGTTGAACTTTTCACGCAGTTCGGGAGAGCGCAAGGCCTTGACGGTTTCCTCATTCAGGCGGTTCACGATGGAGCGCGGCGTCCTGGCCGGCGCGAACATGCCGATCCAGACCTCGTAGTCGGAGTTCGGCAGGCCGGCCTCGATGCTTGTCGGGACATCCGGCAATGCCGAAGAGCGTGCCTTGCCGCTCACGGCAAGCGCCACCAGCTTGTCGGCCTTCAGGTGCTGCGCGGCCAGGCCGATGGGACTGAAGTAGTAGTCCACGCGGCCTGCCAGGACCTCGGTGAGTGCCTCGGCGGAACTCTTGTACGGCACGTGCACGCCCTTCATGCCGGCGGCCATATTCAGCCGTTCCGCGCCCAGGTGCGTGGCGCCACCCGTGCCGGCCGAGGCGTAATTCATGGAGCCCGGCTTAACTTTGGCCATCTTCACGAAGTCCGGCAGGCTGCGCACGCCCTTGCCCGGCGCAGTGACGAGCACCATCGGCACCGAGGCGAGCGCCGTCACGCCGACCATGTCCTTCGCAACGTCGAAACTGAGGTTCTGGTAGGTCGAGGGTATGACGGCGGAGGAGTTGGATTGCACCAGGATGGTGTAGCCATCGGCCTCCGCATGGGCGACCAGGCCGATGCCGATCGTGCCGCCGGCACCGGGCTTGTTGTCGATGATGATGGGCTGGCCCAACTGCTTGGAGACCTGCTCCAGAACGGCGCGCGCCACGATGTCAGTGGCCGCGCCGGCCGCAAACGGCACCACCGCCTTGATGGGTTTCGATGGCCAGGGTGGCGCCTGCGAAAGGGCCAGCAGGGGCATGACGGCGAGGCCGAGTGTCAGCAAGGTACGCGGGAATGGTTTCATGGTGTCTCCTTGAAAGAACTTTGGCTGGACGGGTTGACCGCGCCGATCTGTGCCGGTCTGGTGGACAGCTTCGCCTTCGCAACAGCGAAATCGACCGCCGGCCACGAAACGGCGGCGCGACCTTCGCCGCCATAGGCCTTGAGCAGCGCCGCGATGGTCCACATCAGCAGTGCATCGAGCCGTGAGAAGCCGGAGGCGTGGCGCGTGAGCTGGCCCGTCTGGTACATCACGCTTGAAATCTGCAAGGTGATGCCATCGACCGGTGCGTCGCGCACGAGTTCGCGGTTTTCAATGGCCGTTTCGACCGCCACACGGATGCTGTCTTCGAGCCTGCGCAGCGTGGCGCGGATGTTCTGGCGCATTTCGGGTGTCAGGGCGTCGGCTTCCATCGAGAAGCGAGACAGCAGGCCCCAGGGCCGCCCACCCTTTCCCTCCGGGTTGAAACGCAGGTAGGAGTCGAATGCCCAGTCACGCATACGCACGAACTTTTCCGCCAGCGTATGGGTGCGATCGCTCCAGATGCCCTCGGTGGCCTGCAAGGTTTCCTTGGCCACGCGCTTGAGCACGGCCGTGGCCAGCGCGGCCTTTGTACGGTAGTAGTAGTGCACATTGGAGTGCGTGATGCCGAGTTCCCTGCCGATGCCAAGATAACTCACGCCGTTGTAGCCGTTGCGGATGAACAATTCGGTGGCGACGGCCTCGATTTGCACGGTCAGGTCGATCGGCGGCGCACTGGACACCGCACGGGTCAAGCGGCGCGTTCCCAAAGAACCTCCTGCATGGGGCGGGCCCGGCCATCGGTCGGGACCTCGGTGCGCAGCAACAATCGGTTGGGACTGGGGAAACTGGCCAGGCGGACCAGGTCGCGCCCTTCCCAGTTCGGAATCCAGCACACGTCGACATGGTGCAGCACGCGGTCTTCGGCCACCGAAAAGCGGCCCGCGTAGGCAACCATCCGGTCCAGGCAGCGGGCCTTGTCGGCGCTCGGGATGGAATCCCACTCGCCGCGAAAACGCGGCCGGTCCAGCGCGCCGATCAGCACCTGCATGTGACCCGTGGGCCAGTAGCTGATGCAGCCCTTGGCATCGGGGCCCAACGCGTCGCTCCAGGGGCCGCCGGCGTGTTGTTCGATGAAAGACACCAGGCGCCAGTGGCCGACCAATTCTTGCATTCCGATCACGCTGCGCTCCTCTTCAGATGATTTGTTCGCGCACCAGCTCGGCCAGAGCCTCGGGCCCCAGGCCCAACCATTCGCCAAATACCGATGCGTTGTCGCGCCCGACCTCGCCGCTAGGCTCGATGGCGGGCATGGGGGTGTCGCTGAAACGCAGCGATGAGCGCGGCAGTGGCATGCGGCCATAGAGTGGGTGCTCGACCCATTCCAGCGCCTTGCGCCCCAACATCTGCTCGTCGTTGACCACTTCACCGATGTCACGTACCGGGGCGCAGGTCACGTTGGCGGTGACAAGTTGCTGAAAGGCATCGTTCTTGGTACGTGGTGCAGTGAACGCTGAAACGATAGCGTCCACTTCGTCCATGCGTTGCACGCGCGCACCAAGCGTGGCGTAGCGTTCGTCGCCCACCAGTTCCGTACGACCGATCACGGTCAGCAACCGATTCCATTGCGCATCGTTGGAGGCAACAATGGCAATGTAGCCGTCGGAGCTGGGGTAGGCGTTGTAGGGCGATTCGGCCATGCCTCCGTGGCGGTTGCCTGTACGGGCCGAGACCTGGCCCTTGTTGGCGTAATACAGGCCGAGGTTGGAGGCCAGAGAGGGGTAGACCGACTCCATCATCGAAACCTCCACCAGTCGCCCTTCACCGGTTGCCCGGCGCTCGTACAGCGCCGTGACCACGGCTGCGTACAGGTGCACACCGCCAAGAAAGTCGGCCACGGCCGGGCCGACTTTCACAGGCGGCCGGTCTTCGAAGCCGTTGATGCTCATGAGGCCGGACATGGCCTGCACGGCGATATCCATGGCGGGGTAATTCTTCATCGGCCCGGATCGGCCATAACCCGACCCGGACGCGTAAATCAGGCCTGGGTTGACCTGCTTGAGCGCGTCGTAGCCCAGCCCGAGCCGCTCCATCGCACCTTGCGAGAAGTTCTCGATCAGCACGTCGGCCTTGGCAACCATTTCGCGGATCAGCTCCTTGCCACGCGCGGTCTTGAGGTCGAGTGTGATGAACTCCTTGTTGGAGTTGAGCATGGCAAAGGGCACAGCGGCACCGCCCACCTTGGCACGCCGGCGCAGGTTCTCCCCGCCTCTCGGTTCGACCTTGATCACCCGCGCACCGGCCATGGCCATCAGGAAGGTGCAATACGGGCCGTTGTAGATCTGGCCCAGGTCGACCACTGTCACACCCGTCAAGGGGCCGTGGATATTGTTGGCCATCGCCATCGTCCCTCGCTGCGGCCCGCCAGCATGTCGCGGGCGATCACCATACATTGAACCTCTTGGCGACCTTCACCGGCGAAGCGACCGCGCAGTTTGACGTGCCGCCACTGCAGGTGCAAGGATGCGTGGTGCCCACGCCGCCATTGGCCTGCAAAAGCTTCAGGCAACGACGCACGATCCCGCGCAACGCGACGCCACCCTCGGAAACCAACCAGCTTCCTGTCATGTCCATCTCCACTCACACACACGCGCTTGGGTCATCCGGGAATGGTAGTGATATTAGACATATGTGTCAAACACATATGACTTGGCGTCGGGCGCGGGCTGACTGGACCCAATTTGTCCGGTCTTGCAGGGCCACTATGGTCGCCATGCCGGTGGCCTCACCTCAAAGCCATCAAAGGG
>CAISIP010000351.1 GCA_903885415.1 uncultured beta proteobacterium | reverse complement strand
TCCATTGCGCTGCGAGTTGCCACAGCGCGAGCGGCACCAAGGCTGCCACCAGTTGATCCAGCCGCAGGCGCCTCGCGCGCTGCTGTTGCTCCCTTCGCCGGCCCCGCTCGAACTCGAACTCGTCGGCCGCAGACAAGGAGCACCCATTGCCTTCAACGCTCATGACCAAGCACTCCCTGCATTTCATGCCGCAAAACTTCCCAGATCTGGCCCTGGAATTCTGAAAAACCCGGCGCCAATCGCGACTGGTAGTAATCGCGCGGACGCGGCAAGTCGATCCGAAACTCCGCAGCTATGCGTCCGGGCGCAGCGGTCATGACGACCACTCGGTCGGCCAGGGCGATGGCCTCATCGATGTCATGCGTGACAAAGATCACCGTCTGTTTTAGATTCTCCAGAATTCGGAGAAACCGATTGCCCACATGAATTCTGGTCTGTGCATCCAGTGCAGAGAAGGGTTCATCGAACAAGAACACGTCCGGTTCGTAGGCCATGGTGCGGGACAATGCCACACGCTTTCTCATCCCGCCCGATAGCTCTGATGGGTATTTATCCAGAGCTCCGCCAAGTCCGATTTCCTGCAGCAGGACCCGGGCCCTGTCTCGGGCTTCGTCTTGCCCGCGCCCGCCAAGGACCGCGCCGATCGCCACATTTTCAAGAGCAGTCTTCCATGGAAGCAAGGCATCGGACTGGAACAAAAATCCGATGCTATGATGCACGCCTTGCACCGTCTTGCCACCGACCCGAATCTGGCCTGAACTTGCCGCAAGCAGACCCGAGACAAGGCGCAGCAACGAACTTTTCCCGCAACCACTTGGCCCAACAATGGCGATGAATTCGCCATCGGCCACATGCAGGGAGACATCGTCGAGCGCCAAATTGGACCTAGCAAGGGAAGTGGCGCCGGCATAGCGAAGCGAGACCCCCTGTACAACGATTTTCGACGGCTCGGCCGGCGCCTCTGCCAGATCGGTGACATTTCCATGACGCATACGGGCTTCCAAAGAACTTAGCGCAGATTCACCACCATGTCATCCATCGCCGGTATTTCCGACGCCTTTAACCGCCCGGACCCCACAAAGACGCTGCGCGCGTTCTCATAAAGCTCCTTGGTCATGACCCCGTCCATTGGCTTCCAAAGAACACGAATCGCATGGTCCAACTGGGTATTGAGATCGGCGTCGCTGAGGGTCGGATAGACCTTCTTTGCCACACGCATCGCAAACTGGCGGTCATCGCGCATCCTGGTAAGCGCCATCTTCAAGGACCTCATCAGGAATGCAAATTTTTCCGGATTCTCTTTCAGATCCTTGGTGCGTACCATGATGACGCTATTCGGGTAGCTCATCGACTCCCAGTCACCGATGACGTTGACCACTTTTGCGGAAACGGCCCGGCTGAGACACGGCTGCACCAGCACTCCAGCGGGAACCCGGTCGTTTTCAAGGCCGGCGTACAAGTTGGCGACCGAGCCAAGCGCCACCATTTGAATATCGCGCTCCGGGTCCAGTCCGGCCTTGCGAACCGCCCATCGAACCAGCATGTCGGAGGAGGAGCCCGGCCCTGAGATGCCGACCGTCTTGCCCTTTAAATCGGCCATTGTCCTGATGTTGGACTTGGCCGACGCGACCAGCGACCAATTGGCAGACGTCAGCACCACGCCAATGATCTTGGCGTCTACCAGACCGGCATGGCGGAAACCAAAAGCCTTGTCGATACCGGCCATCAGGACGTCGCCGTGACCGCCGGCAAACACGGCGCCGGTCTCGCCGCCTCCCTGCAGATCCATGTAATCCAGCTTGAGATTGAATTCGGAACCGAATTCGCGCAGCGCCAGCATCGGCAAGCTATGAAAGGCAGGGGTGGCCTCCAGCACCGAAAAGCTGTAGGCCGGCTTTGCCGCACTTTGCTGTGCACTGACCGTAGCCGGGCTGGTGACGAAGATCAGGGCCAGCAAGCCCGATGCAATGGATTGGCAAAAACGCATGTTGAACTCCTTCGAGAAAAAGCAGATGTCAAGACGACTAAATGGACTTCCATTTGGAAAATTGCAGCGCATCGTGCAGCGCCAGCTGCGCACTTTGAGCCGGGTAGCTTGGCATGGCGTCGCCGGTCTGGACAAAGCGCGCCAGATCCTGCAGCGCCTGGTCCATGCAATTGACGATGCGGGGCACAAGAACCCCTGGCAGCGTAATTTGCCGAAATCCCATTGCATAGAGCTGCGCCGGCGGCAACCAGGTTGGGCGGCCTTCAAACTGCGCCGTCATCAGATGCACGCCATTGAAATTTCGACCCACTTCGGCCAACTCCGCAACCGTGGTCAGTCCGGGGATGAACAGCCCATGCGCTCCGGCTTCCAAATAGCGCTCGGCTCGGCGCATCGCAGCGCCAAGGCCTTCGATTGCGTATGCGTCGCAGCGGGCGATGATCTGGAGGTCAGTGCCGGCACACGTGGCCACGGCCACCTTGAGCTTGTTTGCCATGACTTCCGTGGCAACAACCGCCGTGGCTCCGGAATCGCCAGGCTGCTTGGATACCAGCAACTGGTCTTCCAGCACGACCGCACTGACCCCGAGGCGCAGATAGCTTTCGATCATATAGGCCACGCTT
>CAISIP010000350.1 GCA_903885415.1 uncultured beta proteobacterium | reverse complement strand
TTGTGCACAGCCTCGGGCGCCCCGCCAGGGCGGCGAGCGCTACAGTGCAACGCATGTCGGTGCCCGGGCGATCACCCTAGGCGAAATCGTACCAGTGGATTTCGACGTGGTACTACCGACGCCACCGCCTCTTGGCCTGGCAGCGTCAACCGGCCATGCCGGCCGCGCTGAGTTGCAGTATCCGGTCGGCGCGCGCGGCGCTCGCCTGCGAGTGCGTCACGAGTACCAGCGATGCGCCCTGCGCCCGGGTTTGCGCCAGCAGCGCGTCCATGACCATGGTGGCGGTGCGGGCGTCCAGATTGCCGGTGGGCTCGTCGGCCAGCAGCAGCGCGGGTCGGTGCGCCAAAGCGCGCGCTATCGCCACCCGCTGCAATTGGCCGCCGCTGAGCTGCTGGGGCAAGCGGCGCCCAAGGCCCGGGAGTCCTACCGCTTCGAGTAGTTCGGCAACCCGTTGCGCATGCGCGTGACGGTCGCCGCGCCCGAGCAGCATCAGGGGCAGGGCGATGTTTTGCGCCACGTCCAGATGCGGCAGCACATGAAATGCCTGAAATACAAAGCCTACCTTGTGGCGGCGCAGCATGGCCCGCGCATCCTCGTCCATGGCGCCAATGTCCTCGCCGTCGAGGCTGACGCTGCCCTGGTCCCAGCTGTCGAGCCCGGCCATGCAGTTGAGCAGTGTCGACTTGCCCACACCCGACTCGCCGACGATCGCGACGAATTCGCCGCGGCGCACCTGCAGCGACACATCACAAAAGACCGTCATGCTGCCGTAGCGCTTGGCCAGTGCGCGTACCACCAGGCTCATGACCGGCCCTGCAGCATCGCGTGCACCAGCGGCATTGCGCGGTCCTCCAGGCCCGGCGCATCGCACGCCAGCACTACGCGCTGCGGCATGGAGCGCAGCCAGGTGATCTGCCGCTTGGCGAGCTGGCGGGTGGCGTAGATCGCGCGGTCGCGCAGTTCTGCCATCGGCCAGCGTCCGTCGAGCGCCTCCATCGCCTGGCGGTAACCCACGCAACGCATGGCGGGCAGTTCCGGGTGCAGGTCGGCGCGCGCGCGCAGGGCCTGCACCTCCTGGATGAAACCGGCCTGCAGCATCGCGTCCATGCGCTGCGCGATGCACTGGTGCAGCCAGGATCGCTGCACCGGCTCAAGCGACAGCATCGGCATAGCGGTGAAGGCCGAAGGGCGCCCGGCTGCAGCGGTGTGCAAGCTGCTCATGGTCTGGCCGCTGAGCCGATGAACTTCCAGCGCGCGCTGGATGCGCTGGCTGTCGTGCGGTGCGATCCGTGCTGCGCTGGCTGGGTCTAGCGCGGCCAGCCGCGCGTGCAGCGCCGGCCAGCCCATCTGCGCAGCTTCCATCGCCAATTCCGCGCGTACGCCGGCATCGGCCGCCGGCATCGCGTCCAGGCCGCGCAGCAGGGCGTGGAAGTACATCATCGTCCCGCCGACGAGCAGCGCCAGCTTGCCGCGCGCGTTGATCTCGGCCACCACACGCGTCGCATCGCGAACAAATTCGGCGGCGCTGTAGGCGTCCCGCGGGTCACGGATGTCGATCAGGTGGTGCGCCACCGCTGTGCGTGCGGCGGCATCGGGTTTGGCAGTGCCAATGTCCATGCCGCGGTACACAAGCGCCGAATCGACGCTGACGATTTCCAGCGCAGTCGCGCGTGCAATCGCCATGGCCAGCGCCGACTTTCCAGCGGCGGTGGGTCCGGCCAGCGCCAGGCAGCCGATGGCGTGCTCAGCGCGCCTTGTCTGGCCCACGTTCGGGTTCTCCGTCGCGCTGCACCAGCGTCCAGCCGGTCAGCGCGATTAACACGCTCCAAAACCATATGCCGTTGGTCAGCGCAAAGACGCTGTCGTCCAGGTGGTTTCCGAGCCAGCTTCCCATGAGAAAGGCAACGAGCATCACGATGAATCCGTTGAGCGCCGACGCCGCCCCGGCAGCCTTCGGGAACGGGCCGACGGCGCCGCTTTGGCCGCAGGGCTGGTGCACGCCGTGCGCCAGCATGAAGAGGTATTGGGGCAGCACGATGGCCCAGATTCCGTGCTCGCCGCTGCTCACGCCGGCCAGGGCCAGCACGCCCATCAGCGTGCCGCTGGTCAGCGTGATGGCGCACGCGATGGCGATCGCGCGGCGCACACCAAAGCGCAGCAGCAGACGCCGGCAGAGGAAGGTACCCAGAAGGTAGGCAAAGCACACCGAGCACATCAGCAGTCCGTATTCGGTTTTGCTCAGATGCAATACCTTGATGAAGACGAACGAAGACGCCGCCAGAAAGGTGAACAGGCCGCCGTAGGATGCCGCCGACAGCGCCGAGTAGGCCCTGAAGGTCGGGTTGCGCAGAATGTGCAGCCAGGTCCGCGCCAAAGCCGTCGGCGCCAGCGCTCCCGGCTTTGGCGCGGGTGCTGTTTCCTCGAAGCGCCAGACGATGAGCGCCAGCGAGGCCACACCAAAGGCGGCCAGGGTGAGCAGCGCGGCGCGCCAGCTGAAAAGGTCCGACAGCAGGCCTCCCAGCGGAGGGCTCAGGCAGGCGATGACCGCCAGCCCGGACATGCCCTTGGACATCACCCGTGCGCCGTCGACCGGCGAATAGAGGTCGCGCACGATGGCGCGCGCGCACATCACGCCGGCGCCCATGGCAAGCCCCTGCAGCGCGCGCCACGCGATCAGCGCCTCCATCGACGTGGCCATCGCGCTTGCGGTCGCCGCTACCGCGTAGGCCGCAAGTCCGGCGATCAGGATCGGGCGACGTCCGAAGCGGTCCGACAGCGGGCCCCATGCGAGTTGCGAAAATCCGAAGGCCAGCAGCAAGGCGGTCAGCGTGAGCTGGGCCTGCGCCATTGGTGCGCCGAAGCCATCGGTCAGCGCGGGCAGCGTCGGCAGGTACAGGTCGGTGGTCAGCGGCTGGATGCCCAGCAGCGCAGAGAGAATCAGAATCACGGTGCCCGCCGGCATCGCGTTGGGGCCGCGCG
This sequence comes from uncultured beta proteobacterium, assembly GCA_903885415.1. Taxonomy (GTDB): domain Bacteria; phylum Pseudomonadota; class Gammaproteobacteria; order Burkholderiales; family Burkholderiaceae_C; genus CAISIP01. The sequence goes on along the minus strand of CAISIP010000350.1, from coordinate 745 downwards.
CCGCTTCTCTGGCTTGGCCGGTGCCCATCAACGGCCGCGCAGGAACAGCTGGTCCAGCTCGCGTAGCGTCACCGCCCGCCAAGTCGGGCGGCCATGGTTGCATTGATCGGAGCGTTCGGTCGCCTCCATCTGGCGCAGCAGCGCATTCATTTCGTCCAGGGTGAGTTTGCGGTTGGCGCGCACCGCGCCATGGCATGCCATGGTCGAGAGCAATTCGTTGCGTGCCAGTTGCACCACCGTGCTGGCGTCGTGCTGCGCCAGCTCTGCCAGCACGCTGCGCGCAAGCTCGGCGGCATCGCCGTGCGCGAGTGAAGCCGGGACCGCACGCACTGCCAGCGTGGTGGCCGACAGTGCCGTGATCTCCAGGCCCAGCGTGGCAAGCGCCTCGGTGTGGGCTTCCATGCTCGCTATTTCTTGCGCGGTGGCGGTGAAGGTGACCGGTATCAGCAGCGGCTGGCTTGTAAGCGCAGGCCGCGCCGCGCTGCCCGAGGCCTGATCGACCGCTTCGAACTGCGCCTTGAGCCGCTCGTAGACGATGCGCTCGTGTGCAGCGTGCATGTCCACGACGACGAGCCCCTGCTGGTTTTCGGCCAGGATGTAGACCCCCTGCAGTTGCGCCAGCGCGCGACCGAGCGGCCAAAGCCCGGACTCGCCCGCCCGATCCGCCCCAATCGGAAGCGGCGCCGGGACCGCATTGTTCCCGGTCGTTTGCGGATCGGCGTGCACACCCGGCGCGCTGCCATGC
>CAISIP010000349.1 GCA_903885415.1 uncultured beta proteobacterium | reverse complement strand
GTAATCCGGCTCATGTTGAATGCTTTCTGTGATCAGGCACTGATTTTGCATCACTTCCCGCGGCTTGGAACACCCACCAGGAGTTGTTAGTGGGCCACCTTGATGGATATTTCCGGCCCAACCTGCCCGCTGATTCCGGCAACGTCACCCCTCATTCCGGCTAACGCGACCCTTCTCTTGGGCCACGCTTGGCGGCACGGCCGACATCGCCGCTGCTCAAGCCTGCGCCAACGCGTATTCCCTGCGGGTTGGCAGCGCACGCGGCCGTGTTTTGGACAGCGTACCCGTTCGGGTTGCTGCTCTGCCACCGCCAGGCGTCAGTGCACATGGCAGCCAGATCGCGCTCAGCGCGCCATCCCAGCAGCGCCAAGGCCAGAGCCGGGTCGGCATAGCAGGCTGCGATGTCGCCGGCGCGGCGTGGCGCCACCTGATAAGGCACCGGCTGGCCGCTGGCCTGCTCAAAGGCGCGCACCATGTCGAGCACGCTGTAGCCCACGCCGGTACCCAGGTTGATGGCGCGGCATTCGGCGTGTTGTTCGAGACGCTGCAATGCTTTGACGTGGCCAAGGGCCAGGTCCACCACATGGATGTAGTCACGCACGCCAGTGCCGTCAGGGGTTTCGTAATCGTCGCCCCACACGTTCAGGTAGGCGCGGCGCCCAACGGCGACCTGGGCCACGAAAGGCAGCAGATTGTTGGGCGTGCCCTGCGGGTCTTCGCCGATCAGGCCGCTGGCATGGGCTCCCACCGGGTTGAAGTAGCGCAGGATGCTGATGCGCCAACCTGGATCGCTGCGGTGAAGATCGTGCAGCATCTCTTCAATCACCCGTTTGGTTTGACCATAGGGGTTGGTCGCTGAGAGCGGATGGTCTTCGCTCAAAGGCAGGCGCTGCGGGTCGCCATAGACGGTGGCCGACGAACTAAAGACCAGGGTTTTGACATCGCACGCCGCCATGGCCTGCAGCAAACACAGCGTGCCCGCCACATTGTTGTCGTAATAAGCCAGCGGGTTTTGTACCGATTCGCCCACCGCTTTGAGCCCGGCGAAATGCATCACAGCCTTGGCGCCGCTGACGCGCAGAGCGGCCGCCAATGCTGCGCCATCGCGAACATCGCCTTGCACCCGTGCCGGCTTCTTGCCTGTGATTCGTTCTACACGGGCCAGCGCCTCAGGCTGGCTGTTGCAGAAGTTGTCGAACACCGTCACATCAAAGCCGGCGTTGAGCAACGCAACACAGGTGTGGGAACCGATATAACCGGCACCGCCGGTAACGAAGATCATCAATGAGCGCGGCCTATTTTTGTGAAGTCACATCACCAATCGCATCCAGGTACTTCCTGATAACGATTTGCTCGTCAAACTCGCGCTCCATCTTTTCGCGCCCGCGCCGCCCCATCGCAGCCCGCTCCCCGGGGTGCAGCAACAGCATGCGCTCCATCTTTTCTGCCAGATCGGTGGCGTCGCGCACCTTGCACAGATAACCGTTCTGGCCGTCGTCTACCACTTCGCGGCAGCCCACCGCGTCGCTTGCAATCAGCGGGCGTCCCATCGCGGCGGCTTCGAGCAGCGTTCGTGGCGTGCCCTCGCGATAAGACGGCAGCACCACGCAGTCTGCCGACGCTATCTCGGCACGCACATCGTCGCTCACCCCGAGGTAGCGCACATGGCCTTGCTGCACCCAGGTCTGCATTTGCGCACCCGAAATCGCGGCCGGATTCTTCACGTCCAGGAAGCCCAGCAGACAAAACTCGGCATCGGGCCAGCGTGCGCGAACCAGCCCGGCGGCCTGCACATACTCGCCAACGCCCTTGTCCCACAGCATCCGGGCGATCAGCAAAAAGCGCAGCTTGCGCGGCTGCGCATCCAGAGCCGGCAGCGGCAGCAGGCCAAAGCGCTCAAGGTCGATGCCCGACCCCGGCAGCAAGCCGCAAAGCTCCGGTCGAACCAGGCCACCGCCAACGAATAACTGCCGGTCGTCCTCATTCTGAAAAAAAACTTTCGCTGAACTGCCCAGCGCGATGCGGTACAGCCATCGCACCAGGCGCAGCAGCCAGCCGTTCTGAATGAACACCGCGCCCAGCCCGGCGATGTTGTTGATGACCGCTATGCCCAGCCAACCCGCAGCCAAAGAGCCGTAGACGTTGGGCTTGACCGTGTAGCCCAGATAAACATCGGGCCGCTCGCGCCTGAGCAAATGCCAAAAGCGCCACAGCAGCAAAACGTCGCGCCCAGGGTGCGTGCCCTGGTTGTCCATCGGCAACGCCACAAAGCGGCAGCCCAACTCCGCCAAGCGCGAAGCGTACGCATCGTCAGGGGCCACCGCTACCACCGCATGCCCATGCGCCACCAGCGCGCGAATCAGGCCAGCGCGGAAATTAAACAG
>CAISIP010000348.1 GCA_903885415.1 uncultured beta proteobacterium | reverse complement strand
TGAGATGGACGAAGGACATCCGATCAAAGCCCAGACGCTGCGCCAATGCCTGCGCGCTTTGAACCAGCTCGGAACGCGACTCGACTGCAAACACCCATCCCTCAGCGCGCGCACGAAAGAACAGGTCGTACAGGATGAAGCCCAGAGAGGACTTCCCGGCGCCGTGGTCGGCGACACGGACGCCCAGACCACCGGCCTGGCCGGTGTTTCGTCCCTCAAGTTCGGTGAGGATTTTTTCGATGAACTGGTATAGGTGATAGACCTGCTTGAGCTTGCGCCGCGAATCCTGGTTGATCTTTGCGTCGCGGGTCAGAATATGCAATTCCTTGAGAAGCTCTATCGACTGCCCTGGCCTGATTTCCGAGAGTACGGGCTGATTCCGAGCCGCCTTGGGTTGGCCCTTCCCGTGTGGCCGGCTTGGTGGCGCTTGCTTCATCGCCTGATCTTGCCACGCGCCAGAGGCGGCGGCACCTTGGTGACATCCACGCTGCGGCTTATTCCCAGCGTGGCCCAGCCTGCATGACCCAGCTTCTGCATCGTGCGGATATTGGCCTCCAACAGCGGCTGCGCCGCGCCAAAAGCCTGCACAGCGCGGTCGATACTCGCCTCGCGCAGCAGGTGCAGGGTCGGGTAAGGCGCGCGGTTGGTGAAGTTGCCGATGTCGTCTGGCGCCGTGCCGGCAAACTGGTAGTCGGGGTGAAAGCTGGCAATTTGAACGATGCCGTCCATGGCCAGGTCAAGCAGGAGTTGGTCGGCCCGGTCCAGAAAGTCATTGAACTCGAGGAAGTCCCCCAGGCTGTCACTGAGGATCAGCAGCGTCGTGTCGCGCTCGGCGGCGTCAAGGGCCACCAAATTGCGCAATTCACGCTCAAGATCCATCAATATTTCGGCCGCGCTATCCGCGCGGGTCACGGCGTAGTGAACCTGCCCGCGCACATGCACTGCTTTGGCAAAAGGGCACAGATTCAGCCCGATGACGGCGCGCTCAAGCCACCGGCGCACATCGTTCACGACAGCCGCCGCGAACTGCGACGGATCGATGGTGCTCATAGCATCTCCTTGCTTGCAGTCTGTAGCGCTGCGTTGGTCAGCACAGCCAGAGCGCATGCTGTCTACGGCAACAGCCGGGCACCGGTCAGGCGCTCGTGTTCCCGCGCTGCAAAACGGTCTGTCATGCCGGCGATGTAGTCGGCCACCGTACGCTCGATCGCTCGCTCCGAAATCGCACCCGGGTAGGCGGAACGTTTCATGTAGGAGCCCGGCATTTCGCGTGGGCACGAAAGATAGGCGGCAAACAATTCGCGAACCACCTGCTTGGCCAGGCCAGTCGTTCGCATCACCGTCGGGTGGCGATACAAGTTGCCCAGCAAGAAGATCTTCAGCGTCCTGGACTGCGCCCGCATTGCTTCGCCAAATTGCACCAGCGGCCCACGCCTGCGCACAGCGTCTAGACTGTCCGGCGGGTCGGCGTCGATCGCTCTTTGGGTAGCGGCAATCAGATCGTAGACCTGGGCGCTGAGCATGCGGCGGATGCTTTCATACAGCAGGCGCCGACCCTGCATGGCATCCTGCAATTGCGGGTATTCGCTTAGGACCTGCAGCCGGAACTCGTTGAACAAGGGCACCTCCTGGAGCTGATCGAGCGTGACGAGGCCCGAGCGCACGCCGTCGTCAATGTCGTGCGCGTTGTAGGCGATTTCATCGGCCAGATTGCAGAGTTGGGCCTCCAGGCTGGGCTGCCAGCGCTCCAGGAAGCGTCGGCCGACACCGCCTGGCTCCTCGCGTTCGAAACGCTCGGCGCTCGCGCGTGCGCAGTGTTTGAGGATGCCTTCACGGGTTTCAAAGCTCAGGTTAAGGCCGTCGAATTGCGGGTAGCGTTGTTCCAACTGGTCGACCACCCGCAGGCTTTGCAGGTTGTGCTCGAAACCGCCATGCTGCGCCATACACTCATCGAGTGCATCCTGACCGGCGTGGCCAAATGGGGTGTGGCCGAGGTCATGCGCCAGCGCGATCGCCTCTACCAGGTCTTCATTAAGGCGCAGCGATCGCGCCACCGACCGTCCCAGCTGGGCCACTTCCAGCGAATGCGTCAGCCGCGTGCGAAACAGGTCTCCTTCATGGTTCAGGAAGACCTGGGTCTTGTAGACCAGTCGCCGGAAAGCGCTGCAGTGCACGATACGGTCGCGGTCACGCTGGTACTCGGTGCGCGTAGGCGCCGGTGCCTGCGCAACGCGACGACCACGAGACAGGACTGGATCGCAGGCGTAAACCGCCAGGTTCATACGGTGGCTTCTCGCGCATACGCGCTTGGCGCGCGTGCCACTTCGGACCCGGGTTCAAACATGGGCTTCATCGACAGCAGGCGTCGATCACCTCCCGCACCAGTGCCTGCGGCGCTGCACGAACCGCCGCACGCGCCGCCCCATCGATCAGGACGAAGCGCAATTCCCCACCCTGGGATTTTTTGTCCATGCGCATCAATTCCAGATAACGCCCGGCGTTGTCCCCCTCGGCCAGCCTTGGCCCGCGTACCGGTAACCCGGCTCGCTCCAAAAGACGCGTCAGTCGGCGCACGAGTTCCGCGTCAACCAGTCCGAGCCTGAGCGATAGTTGCGCCGCCATCACCATGCCGCAGGCCACGGCTTCTCCATGCAGCCAGTGGCCATAACCAAGCCCCGCCTCAATGGCGTGGCCGAATGTATGGCCGAAGTTCAAAATGGCGCGCAGCCCAGACTCTTTCTCGTCTTGCCCCACTACCCAAGCCTTGATTTCACAACTGCGCTTGACCACATGGGCCAGGGCAGCCGGGTCGCCGGCTAGCAGTGCGCCGATGTGGCCCTCGATCCAGTCCAACAACGCCAGGTCTGCAATCGGGCCGTACTTGATAACCTCCGCCAAACCGGCACTGAGTTCGCGCTGCGGCAGCGTCTTGAGCAACTCCAGATCGCACAGCACCTTCAGCGGTTGGTAGAAGGCGCCGATCATGTTCTTTCCCAGCGGATGGTTGATGCCGGTCTTGCCGCCCACCGAGGAGTCCACCTGCGCCAAGAGGCTGGTCGGAATCTGCACAAAGGGAACCCCGCGCATATAACTCGCCGCCGCAAAGCCGGTCATGTCTCCGACAACGCCCCCTCCGAGCGCGAACAGGACGGTTTTGCGATCGCAACCGTTTTGCAGCAGCGCATCAAAAATCAAGTTCAACGTAGGCCAGGTTTTGAACTGCTCCCCGTCCGGCAAGACCAGGGTATGGATCTCGCGAAACTTGCTCGACACAGCATGTTGCAGTCTGTGCGCATACAGTGGGGCGATCGTCGCATTCGTCACGATCAGGGCGCTGGCAGCATCCGCAATATCGTCGTAGCTATGCGGGCTGTCCAATAGTCCGCTGCCAATGGCGATGCAGTAATTGCGGTCTGCCAGATGGATGGGAACGGTTTCGAATCGTGGTGCGTCCATGGGAGCGAGTTTAGAGCCATCGCAGGCTCGCTGCGGCAGCGAACCGAGCAAGGCTAAAGCGTCCCTGCCAGCTCGAGCTGCATCACGATCATATTCACCAGCGTCGCCACTGAAGGACGCCCGGTGTCGACGATGAAATGCGCCGTCTCCCGGTACAGAGGGTCGCGCAGGGCATGCAGGTCGCGCAAACGGCCCCGCGGATCCGCAACCTGCAGCAGCGGCCGGTTGACGTCATGGCGCAAGCGTCGGAAAAGCTCGTCGGGGGACGAGTTGAGGTAGACGACCTGGCTGCGCTCGCGCAGTCTGCGGCGATTTGCCGCACGCAATACCGCCCCACCGCCCGTTGAAATCACCCCACTCGGCTGTTCGGTCAGGTCGGCTAGAACCGACTCCTCGACATCCCGGAAACTCTCTTCCCCATCGCGCTCGAAATAGGCCCGGATTGAGCAGCCCAGTCGCTGCTCAATCGCCTGATCAGCGTCGAAAAATGGGAGCTGGAGCCGCCGGGCCAATTGACGACCGACAGTCGATTTACCTGAACCCGGCAGTCCTACAAGGCTTATCAATGCGCTCCTGACGGACGAAATAGCTTGGCCCTACGGAATCACGAGGTCCGTCGAAGTCACAGTTCCAAGCGGTGTCGTCACGCTGATGTTGATCAAGTCTCCATTTTGACACGCCCTGAATCCGAAGTGGACCCGTGCGGGGCCGATTCTGTTGGGCGCTACAAACCAGTCCGCGCTGCTAACGGGCAAGCCGCGCGCGTCCACAACCGTCGCACGCGAAACCGTCACGCCATCGGCAGCAATCGATGCGCCGATCAGGCTTTTCAAGAGCTTCACGGCATCTGTCCCTGCTGGGGCTTTGAAACGACTCAACGCGATGCCTTGTCGGCGATGGTCCTGGGGGTAATGAAAACCAGCATTTCCTGTTTGTTGGCCAGACGCGACCGGGTTTTGAACAGGTTGCCCACACCCGGCAGGTCACCCAACACAGGCACCTTGGTCTCCGTCTCGCTTTCGGTCAATTCAAATATCCCGCCGATGACGACGGTGCCCCCGTTTTCGACCAGCACCTGCGTCTTGATGTGCTTGGTGTTGATGGCGAATCCAGCGGCCGTCGACTGGCCCACCGTGTCCTTGTTGACATCCAGATCAAGAATGATGTTGCCCTCCGGCGTGATCTGCGGCGTGACCTCGAGCTTGAGGTTGGCTTTACGAAACGCGATCGACGTGGCGCCGCTGGAGGTCGCTACCTGGTACGGCAACTCGGTGCCCTGCTCGATCAGAGCCTTGATCTGGTCTGCCGTCACCACGCGGGGGCTCGACACCACCTTGCCTTTGCCGTCGGCCTCAAGCGCGGACAATTCAAGGTTGAGAAAGCGATTGGCCGCCGAGCTGAAGATCGAAATCGCGAAAGTAGCCGGGCTGTAGCCGCCCTGACCGATTGCCGGAAGACTGACGAAGTTGTTGCCGAGATCGACGGTACCGCCGGCACCACTGCTGGCAACCACATTGGCGTAGCTCGATCCAAAAGCCACCCGGCTGGCACCCGCCAGCTGGTAACCACCATCGCCACCTTTTTGAGCGCGTAGGTCAGCACCCCCGAGTCGAACTCCCAAGGATTTTCCGAAGGTATCGGAGGCCTCGACGATCCGCGCTTCGATCAGAACCTGGCGCACCGGAATGTCGACCTTGGCAATCAGCTGCTGCACCTGCTCGAGCTTGGCCGAGACATCGGTCACAAACAGCTGGTTGGTACGCGGCTCGGCGATCACGCCACCGCGTGCGCTCAGCACCCGGCTGCTGCTTGCCGCCGCACCAGCGCCACCACTGGTCGCCATCAGGCTGGCGGCCACTTCGGCGGCTTTGGTGTAGTTCAACTGAAACGACTGGGTGCGCACCGGCTCTAGGTTTTCCAGCGCCAGGTGCGACTCGCGCTCCAACTTCTCCTTCGCATTGATTTCGTCGCGCGGAGCAATCCACAGCACATTGCCGGTCTTTCGCACGCCGAGTCCTTTGGACTGCAGAATGATGTCGAGCGCCTGGTCCCACGGCACATCCTGCAAACGCAATGTGACCGCGCCGCTGACCGAATCCGAAGTAATGACGTTGAAATTGGTGAAGTCAGCAATCACCTGCAACAGAGCCCGTACCTCGATATTTTGAAAATTCAGCGAAAGCTTTTGACCGCTATAGACCGGGCCCTGGCTGAGCTTGTCGGGGTCCGGTTTATGCGCAACGACCTCAACAACAAATTGGCCGTCGCTCTGATACGCGCTATGCGTCCAGACTCCGCGCGGCTCGATCAGCAAGCGCACCCGGTCGCCAACCTGCAGGGCCGAGACCGTCTGAACCGGCGTTCCGAAGTCGGATACATCCAGACGCCGGCGCAAGCCTTCGGGCAAGGCGGATTTCAGGAACTCAACGACCAGCATCTGGCCCTGCAACCGGACGTCGACGCCCACCTGATTGCTGGCAAGCGCCACCACAACGCGCCCGGAGCCATCAGGGCCACGCCGAAAATCCAGGTCCTTCAGCGGCAACGTGTCGCCATCGCCCGCCCGCGCAAACGCACTAGGAGGGGCGGTGAAGGGCGAAGCCCCGTTCACCGCGCCCAGAACCAGCACAAGCGCCTTGTCCTGCAACTTCATCACATAGGTCGCCGGCTGCTTCAGATTAATCACGACCCGCGTGCGCTCGCCGGATTGGGCCACACTCACCGACTTCAGATTGCCCTGGTTGATTTCCACGGTGGATCGGCCCACGGCACTGGAGACGCCCGGAAAGTCAAGCGCGATGCGCGCGGGCGACTGGATTGAGAATCCGGCCGGAACCGAGGCCAGGGATCGCGACAGGTCGATACGGACATATTCAGTGCCGGCTTGCACCCAACCGGTCACTGACTCAATCGTCGTCTGCGCAGCGCACGACAAGGCCGCCAGCGACAGTGCAAGGCTGCACAGCAGGCGAGGCAAGGAACTCTGGCAGGGCCAGCGGCTTCGTTTGATCATTTGGACATCCCCTGCAGCTGCAATATGGCTGCGCGCTCGACCCATTCGCCCGATGCGTCCTGCACAATTTCCCGCAACGCGAGGCTGGTCTCGCTGATCTTCTGAACACGCCCGAAGTTCTGGCCAAGATAGTCACCCGTGCGGACCTGATAGATCAGGCTGTTAACCCTTAGCAGCGCCACAGGCTGTCCGACACGTCGCAGGCTGCCCACCATGGTCATGGCATCCAGCGGGAAGGCTTCCAACGACTGCTTGGCCCTCGCCAGCTCGGGTGCCACCAGGGCACCCGAGCGCACGACTGCGGCAGGACCGGCCGCCTGCGGCTTCGCCAGCCTGTCGCGGCCAAAGGGATCGACGCTCTGCGCCTGCGCATAGGTCTGCGGCTGGAACGGCACGGGTTCGGCCATCGGCGCAATCCTGGGCTGCACTAGGCGGCGCTGCTCGGCCATCCAATGCTGCAAATCAGCGCTATCGGATGCGCCACATCCCACCAGCACCAGCATGCAGCACCCCGATAACGCGAGTCGGGCTGCGGTCACTTGGCGCCGCCCTTGGCTGCCATCGCCTTGCGCTGTGCGGCCACCTCTGTGGCGTCAAGATAACGAAAGGTCTTGGCGGTCGCGTCCATCGTCAAGACCGTCGGGCCGCCGTCGGCCTTTGGCGCGATGCTCAGGTTGCCGAGCGTGACAATCCGCGACAGCTGGGCGATGTCGGAGGCAAAGGCACCGATATCGTGGTACCGACCGCTGACCCGCAGCGCAATTGGCACTTCGGCGTAGTACGCCTTGATCACCACCTGACCCGGTCGAAACAGCTCAAACTGCAGGCTGCGGCTCAGACCGGCCTGGTTGATGTCCGATAGCAGGGCGTCCATCTCGGCCTTGCTGGGGAGTTGCTTTTCCAGCAGGCCCAGGTTTTGCAGCACCCGCTCACGTTGCGCTTGCAGCGGTTCAAGGTTCAGCGCCTTGCCCAGCTTGGCCTTGTAGTCGTCGCGCAGCCTGAGTTCGGTCGCCTGGTCGGCCTCGAGCTCGGCCCGCGCCGCGTCCAGCCAGGATAACCAGGACCCGATGACGATCACGATGGCCAAAGCCAGAAAAATCGCATGACGCGGCAGGAACGGCCAGCCGGATGGATCTTTGGCGTCGAGGCCGCCAAATTGCGCCTGAAACAGCGCCCGCAGGGCTGGGGCATCGAGTCGGGCTATCGCTTTGCGAAGCATGGCGTCTGCCTTTCGTCTAGGCCGACGATGCGGCTCTCGCCGCGGGCGCGCTAGCCGGCGCACCGGGCGGGCGGGCCCCCTTGGTCGGCGCGGTACTCCTGGTCATCCTGACCCGGAGCGTGAAATTCGACACCGCCCTCGCGTCGCGCTGCGACTGCACGCCCGAGCCCGTGCCAACGCCAGGAGCGGCGACTATTTCCACCAATTCGGGGCTGAAAAACCACGGCGTGTTGTTCGCAAAATTGCGCAGCAACTCCGAGACCTTTTGGTTCGACTGCGCCAGGCCCTGCAGGCTCACAGTCTGGTTTTCCTGGCGCACGGCGCTGAGCTGAACGCCGTCGGGCAACTGGCGCACCAGTTCTGTCAGCAAGTGCACCGGCAGGTTGCGGTCTGCCTGCAGGTCCTCAACAGCCTGTTGGCGCGCAACCAAACCTGCGATTTCGGATTCCAGATTGGCGATGTCCTTGATCTGGGCCTCCATTGTCCGGATCGCAACCACCAGAAGCTGATTGCGCTCTTGCTGCGCGGATATGCGGCCCTGGTAGGCAAAAAATATGATCGCCGACACCAGTGCGCCCGTTAGGATCGCAGCACCGACGCCCGCGTTGAAGTCGTCACGCCGGCGCTTGCGCGCGGCTTCGCGATGCGGCAGAAGGTTGATGAGTATCACGTCGCAAACCTGCGCAGCGCCAGCCCACAGGCGCGCAAGTACGAAGGCGCTTCGCGGGCTATCCGTTGTAGGCGTACCGCCGGGCCAAGCTCCATGCCGTCAAAGGGATTGGCCAGGCTGCAGTTGGTGGACATGGCCTGGCCAAGGGCCCGGCCCAGACCGGGTATCACCGCAGATCCACCCGCCAGCAGGATCAGGTCCACCTTGTTGTAGGGCGTGTTGGTGAAGAAGAACTGCAGCGTCCGCACCATGTCCTGGACCAGCGCTTCGACGAAGGGCCGCAACACGAGCGCCTCGTAGTCGCCGGGAAGAGCGCCGTCGCGCTTACCGCGCTCGGCCTCTTCAAGCGACAAGCCATACTGCAGGCCAATCGCCTGCGTGAGCTTCTCTCCGCCAAAAGCCTGTTCGCGTTCGTACAGCAACTCGGCGTTGCGGATAACCTGCAGCCCGGTGTTCAGCGCCCCCACCTCGAGCAGTGCGACTACCAGGTCGACCCCCTTTGCGGGGAGCGCTTCAATCAGGCGCGATGCGGCCAGACGCGAGGCGTAGGACTCGACGTCAAGAATCAGCGGCTTGAGACCTGCAGCCTCGGCCAAGCCCTGCAGGTCCTGAACCCTTTCGCGCCGCGACGCGGCGATCAGCAGATCGATGTCCCCCCTGGATGTCGGGCTCGGTCCTATGACACAAAAATCCAGACAAACCTCGTCCAGAGAAAAAGGGATGTACTGACTGGCTTGGGCCTGAACCTGCGCCTCGAGTTGTCGCTCACTCAATCCGCCGGGCAATACGATCCGTTTGGTGACCACGGCAGACGCTGGTAGCGCCATCGCTACCTGGCGAACCCTTGTTCCGCTGGCCTTGACCAGGCGCCGAACCGTGGCGGCGACTGCATCAAACTTTTCGATGACTCCGCCTGTGATCGCGCCCGGCTCCATAGACTCCCGTGCGCAGCGTTCGAGCGAGAGTTGGCCTTCCTTGCGGTGGCCCAGTTCGACCAATTTGGCGCTGGACGCGCTGATGTCTAGACCGAGCAGGGGCGCAGACTGAAGGCTGAACAAGGACCGCATGGAGATCAAGACTTCCCCCTGAAACAGGGCCGGCAGCAGACCAGCCGCACCGCTCGCATTGCCGAAAATCCTATCAGCAGGTGCCTGCACATGGGGCTGCAAATAGCAAGGGGCGAAGGCGCGGGTACCATCCACGGTTGCCGACCGGTCGTATTTCAGATGCGCCGGTGGGGCCATCCATCTGCTGCGAAAGCAGTTTCGATCGAACCGTGATGCCAAAAAATCTGTTGACCCCGAGCGCAGGGGAGATACCCCAGGCGCCTGTCCGGCGCTCGCTAGGCCATATCGTGCTGCGCTTGGTGTACTGGGCCTTTGGCTTGGCACTGGCCGGAGCGCTTTCCCTGGCGATCGTCATTGCGGTAGCGCTGGCCATCGCCTACCCCAACTTACCCGATATCACCGAGCTGTCGGACTACAGCCCGATCTTGCCGCTGCGCATTTTTTCGGAAGAGGGTGTTCTGATCGGCGAGTTTGGTGAAGAGCGGCGCAACCTGACGCGCCTGCAGGACATACCCCAGGTCATGATCGACGCCGTTCTGGCGATAGAAGACACCCGGTTCTATGAGCATGGCGGCGTCGACTACAAGGGAATGCTGCGCGCCGCCATGGCCAACCTGGGCAATGTCAAAAGCCAGGGCGCGTCGACGATCACCATGCAGGTCGCTCGTAATGTCTACCTGTCGTCCGAAAAAACCTACACGCGCAAGATCTACGAGGTTCTTCTGACATTCAAGCTCGAGCACCTGTTGAGCAAGGACCAGATCCTGGAAATCTACATGAACCAGATATTCCTCGGCAACCGCGCCTACGGATTTGCGGCCGCCAGCGAGGCCTATTTTGGCAAGGCGCTGAAGGACCTCAGCGTCGCCGAGGCCGCGATGCTGGCAGGCCTGCCCAAGGCGCCCGCCACCAACAATCCGATCAAGAACCCAAAGCGCGCCCGCAGCCGCCAACTGCACATCATCGACCGGATGGAAGAAAACGCCTTCATCACGCAGCAGCAGGCGGACGCTGCCAAGGCCGAGCCGCTCAAGCTCAGAACCGCGCAGGACACCATGCGCCCGCACGCCGAGTACGTGGCAGAGACGATTCGCCAGCTTATTTTTGCGCAGTACGGCAACGAGACCTATACGCGCGGCATCAATGTCTACACGACGATCAAGGCGGCCGACCAGGAAGTGGCGTACCGCGCACTGCGTCGCGGGATCATGGATTTTGAGCGCCGCCAGATTTACCGCGGCCCGGAGAAATTCATCAACCTGCCCAAGAGCCAGCAGGAGATCGACGAGGCGATCGACGACGTGCTCGACGAGCACCCCGACAAGGGCGACGTGATGTCTGCGGTGGTGTTGCAGGCCGACGCCAAGTCGATCAAGGCGATGCGGCAAAACGCCGAGGCGGTGGAAATCAGCGGCGAGGGTCTCAAACCGGCGCAGTCCGGGCTAGCGGAAAACGCCGCGCCCAACATCCGGATCCGGCGTGGCGCGGTCATACGGATTGCCAGAACCGCCAAGGGCAGTTGGGAAGTCACCCAACTGCCGGAAGTCGAAGGCGCCTTTGTCGCGCTTGATCCGCGCAACGGCGCCATCAAGGCGCTGGTTGGCGGTTTTGACTATGAGAAGAACAAATTCAACCATGTCACGCAAGCCTGGCGCCAGCCCGGTTCGAGCTTCAAGCCCTTTATCTATTCGGCGGCGCTCGAAAAGGGTTTTACGCCGGCCACCGTGGTCAACGATGCACCGCTGTTCTTCGACGCTGACTTCACTGGGGGGCAGCCCTGGGAGCCCAAGAATTTCGACGGCAAGTTCGAGGGGCCGATGACGCTGCGCCATGGACTTGCGAAATCCAAGAACATGGTGTCGATCCGTGTCCTGCAGGCTATTGGAGCGCCGTACGCGCGTGACTGGATCACCCGGTTTGGCTTTGACGAAGACAAACACCAACCTTACCTGACTATGGCCCTTGGCGCCGGCTCGGTAACGCCACTACAAATGGCCAGTGCCTACTCGGTATTCGCCAACGGCGGCTACCGGATCAACCCCTGGTTGATCAGCAAGGTGACCGAGCAAAGGGGCAAGGTACTGCTTGAAAGCAAGCCGCTGCCGCTGGACGAAACGGTACGGGCGATCGAGCCGCGCAACGCTTTCATCATGGCCAGCCTGCTGCAGGAGGTCACGCGTTCGGGAACCGCTGCCAAGGCACAGGCGACGCTCAAGCGCACCGACCTGTTCGGCAAGACCGGCACCACCAACGACTCGATGGACGCTTGGTTCGCCGGCTTCCAACCGACGCTGGCGGCTGTCACCTGGATCGGCTACGACACGCCGCGCAAGATGGGAAACAGTGCCATGGAAACCGGAGGCGGCCTGAGCCTGCCGGTCTGGATCTCCTACATGGAACACGCCCTCAAGGACGTTCCAGTGGCCCAGTACGCTGCGCCGGAAGGGGTACTTCAGTCGGCAGGCGAATGGTTCTACGAGGAATACGCACGCGGCGCCGGCGTGATCAGCCTGGGACTGGGCGACAAGACGGGCAACCCAGCGGCTGCGGCAGTTCCCGGTACGCAAACTCCGCCGACAGACGAAAAGAAGAAGATCCTGGACCTATTTCGGAATTGATCAGCCGGCGAACACCAGCGCGCGCGCACTTTGCGCGCTGGCGTCGCGCGACAGGTCGGCGAAGAACTCGCCCTGCCCTTTGCTATCGCGCCACGACGTACCGTCAAAACGGTAGTGGTAGCCGCCGCTCTTGCAGGCGAGCCATATTTCATGCAGCGGCCTTTGCAGGTTGACGACTATCTGACTGCCGTTGGAAAAAACCAGCGTGACCATGGCGCCGACGCGCTGGTTGTCGATATCGGCGTCGGTCTGCTCGTTGATACGGTCGCAGCAGGCTTCGATGGCGCTCAGAACCCACTCGGCCCGCTCCATGAATTGCGCGTCGGTCATTACAATTTCGTCATGCTCATCATGGCCCGCATTCTAGTCAGTACGATTATCCTTGCTGGCGTCGCGGTAGACCTGAGCGCCTGCGGCCAGAAGGGCGCCCTGTTCCTGCCCGCCGAGCCGGCCGCAACTGGGCGCGCCACCCTGCCGCAAAGCCTCAATCCCATGCGGGCCAATCCAGCCACGGGCGGCGCCTCCGACGCGCTGCCCCATGTACCGCAAAGCCCATGACCCACGCCAACCAGATGCATCTGCCCGGCCAACCGCACATGGCCTACCGCGACGGCGCGCTATGGGTCGAGCAGGTAGCCCTGAGCGAACTCGCGCGCCAATACGGAACGCCGCTGTTTGTCTACTCGCAGGCGGCGATCATCGCGGCGCTGGCCGACTATCAGGCCGGACTGGCGGGACGGCGCGCGCGCATCTGCTACGCGATGAAGGCCAACCCGGCGTTGGGCGTGATCCGGATTCTGGCCGCAGCCGGATGCGGTTTCGACATCGTCTCGGGCGGCGAACTGCAGCGTGTCGTCGCAGCAGGGGGCCAAGCGTCAACCGTTATTTTTTCTGGAGTCGGCAAGACCCGCGCGGAGATGCGCATGGCGCTGGAAGCCGGAATCGCCTGCTTCAACGTGGAAAGCGAGGCCGAACTCGATGTCCTCAACGAGGTCGCGCTATCGACAGGTTTGCGCGCGCCGGTGAGCATTCGCGTCAATCCGAACGTCGACCCGCAGACCCACCCCTATATTTCGACCGGCCTCAAAGGCAACAAATTCGGCATCGCGCACGAGCGCGCGCTGGCGACCTATCAGCGTGCAGCGTCGATGGCGGGGCTGCGGGTGGTCGGGGTCGACTGCCATATCGGGTCGCAAATCACCCAGGAAGCGCCCTATATGGACGCCATGGACCGCATGCTGGATCTGGTCGAGGCGATAGAAGCTGCCGGCATACCGATCACACACATCGATTTTGGCGGCGGGCTGGGCATCAACTACAACGGCGAGCGGCCTCCAAGCGCAGCTTCGCTGTGGCCGAAATTGCTGGAAAAACTCGACGCACGCGGCTTCGGCGCGCACCAACTGCTGCTTGAGCCAGGTCGCTCGCTGGTCGGCAATGCGGGGGTCTGCGTCACCGAGGTGCTGTACCTCAAGCCCGGCGAGACAAAAAACTTCTGCATCGTCGACGCGGCGATGAACGACCTGCCACGACCCGCGCTGTACCAAGCCTACCACGCCATTGTGCCGCTGCGCCCGCGCAGCCAGGCCGCCACCGTCTGGGAGGTAGTCGGACCGGTTTGCGAAAGCGGGGACTGGCTCGGACACGAGCGCGCATTGGCGCTGTCCAGCGGCGACCTGCTTGCGGTGCTGTCGGCCGGCGCCTACTGCATGAGCATGGCCAGCAACTACAACTCGCGCGGGCGCGCCGCCGAAGTGCTGGTCAGCGGCAGCAGCGCGCGTCTGATCCGCTCGCGCGAGACCATCGACGACCAACTGCGCTGCGAACTGCGCGCCCTGGGCGATTGAAGCTCACGCCCGCCAGGCGCGCACGATACGCCAACCCAGCAGCAGACCCAAAACAGCGGCATAAGCATAGACCTCGCTGAAATTGTTTTTGCCAGCGCGCATCCAGAAGAAATGCAGGATCGCCAGGCAGGCCACCAGGTAGACCAGGCGATGCAGCTGGACCCATCGCCTGGCGCCCATCGCCTTGATCACCCGGTCGAACGACGTCAGCGCCAGCGGCGTGAGCATCAGCGCTGCAGCGAAACCCACCAGAATGAATGGGCGCTTGACGATATCGCGCGCCATGTCGGCGACATCGAGGCCCATGTCGAACCAGCCGTAGCACAGCAAATGGGTCAGCACATAGAAAACCACAAACAGGCCCAGCATGCGGCGAAACCGGGCCAGCGCGTGCATCCTCGTCAGCACGCGCAACGGCGTGACCGCGAGCACGATGCACAGCAAGCGCAGGCTCCAGTCACCGGTAGCGCGGGACAGCGCCTCGGCCGGATTGGCGCCAAGTTGGTTCGTCACCGCCGCAAACAGCAGCCAGAAAAAGGGCAGCAACGCCAACACAAAGAGGGCGGGTTTGGCTACCGGGCTCAGAAAAAAGCGGCTGTTCATGCGGGCACTGGAGATCCTGAGTGCCCTGGGGCGGTCTGTGTCGACGACAGCTTGCGCCAGCCAGCCCCCCGGTCGCTGCCTAGAAGAATTTTTTCAGGTCCATGCCAGCGTACATCTGGCCGACCTGGGCTTCATAACCGTTGAAGAGCAATGTCTTCCTTTTCTTGGCCAGCAACCCGTCTTCGCCGATCCGGCGTTCGCTAGCCTGGCTCCAGCGCGGGTGGTCCACCTCGGGATTCACGTTGGAATAAAAGCCGTACTCACTCGGAGCTGCCTGATTCCATGCCGTCACCGGTTGCTTGTCGGTGAACCGGATCTTCACCAGGCTCTTGCCGCTCTTGAAGCCATATTTCCACGGAACGACCAACCGCACCGGCGCACCGCTTTGGTTCGGCAACACCTCGCCGTACATGCCGAAGGACAGCAGCGTCAGCGGGTGCATCGCCTCGTCCATGCGCAAGCCCTCCACATAGGGCCAGTCCAGAACGCGAGAGCCTACAAAGGGCATGGTCTTGGGGTCGGCCAGCGTCACGAACTCGACGAACTTGGCGCCGCTGAGCGGTTCGACCTTGCGGACCAATTCGGCCAGCGAATAGCCGACCCAGGGAATCACCATCGACCAGCCTTCCACGCAACGCAGTCGGTAGATGCGCTCCTCCTGCGCACTGAGTTTGAGCAGGTCCTCCAGCGCGTACTTGGCGGGCTTCTTGACCAAGCCCTCGACCTCGACCGTCCAGGGCGACGTCTTCAGACTGTGCGCGTTCCTTGCCGGGTCGCTCTTATCGGTGCCGAACTCGTAAAAATTGTTGTAGCTGCTGGCGTCCTTGTAGTCGCTGAGCTTTTCCATCGTGCTGGCTCCCGCGACCGCGGAACGCGCGCTGGCCAGCGCCGCCAGCTTACCGGGGCGAGGCGCCTGGGCCATGGCCTGCCCCGAGGCCCATGGCGCGATGGCCCATCCGGCCGCCCCGGCGGCGGCATTGCGCAGCAGCGCACGCCGACCCAGGTAATGCGAACGCGCGCTTATTTCGCTGGCCAGAGGGTGGATGAATCCATCATTGCGGGTTTTGATCAGCATGCGTCAGTCCTCGAATTAGGTTGATGCAATCCTACGGCATCTGGCCGCGGCGTCGGCCCCGCCGCATCCGGTCTGGCTGCCTTTTCAGCGCAAACCGGCGATGTAATCGGCTACGGCCTTGATTTCGCGGTCGTTGAGCTTCGCCGCGACCTGGGTCATCGGCAAGCTGTTCTGACGCACGCCGTCGCGAAAGGCGGTGAGTTGGGCAAGCAGATAGTCGGCATGCTGTCCGCCGACGCGCGGATACTGCGCCGGAATTCCGGCACCGTTCGGGCTGTGGCAACCGGCGCAAGCGGCCACATGACGGTCTGCGATGCCGCCGCGGTAAATGCGCTCGCCCATCGCGATCAGCTGCTTGTCTTTGGCGAAACCAGGCTGGGCCTGCTTGCTGCCGAGCCAGTAAGCAATATTGCGCATGTCGTCGTCCGACAGGGTCGACGCAAAGCCCTTCATCACCGCGTTATCGCGCCGGCCGCTCTTGAATTCCTGCAACTGCTTGAGCAGGTATTGCGGATGCTGCTGGGCCAGTTTCGGATTGGCTGCGATCGCCGAATTGCCATCGGCGCCGTGGCACGCCGAGCACACCGCGGTGAAGCTGGCCTCCCCCTTGGCGAGATCGGGCTTGCTGGCCTTGGCGGGGGCCGCGGCATGCGTCTGCGCGGCAACCGGGGCAGCCGGTTTCATCTCTTGCGCCATGGCGCAAACAACGGTCGCCGTCAGCGAACTGGCCAGCATCAGGTGAGCAATCAGCTTCATGGGAGGAGGGAGGGAAGTGGGAAAAACCGCTTGATTCTACAATGCACCCCGGTGCTTAGCACCCAAATCCCTCTATGACCAACCAGAACAAGCCGCAGACCAAAGCAGCCAAGGCGGACGGCGTGGGTGCCACTGCAGCGGCCATCGCATGCGGCTGGCTTCACACCGCCAAATTCCTGACAACGGCGCCCGAATTGCATTTCTTGCCACCGCTGGAGCTTCCCGAAATCGCCTTTGTCGGCCGCTCCAATGCCGGCAAGTCCACCTGCATCAATACGCTGACGCAGCAAAAGCAGCTGGCATTCGCGTCCAGGAAGCCGGGACGCACCCAGCACATCAACTTGTTCTCGCTGGGCAAACAGGGAGTGACCGACGCCATCCTGGCCGATTTGCCGGGCTACGGCTATGCAGCGGTTCCCAAGCAAGACAAGATCCGCTGGCAGCAGGTGATGGCGAACTACCTGGTTACGCGCAAAAATCTCAGCGGCATCGTGCTGCTATGCGATCCGAGGCGCGGCGTGACCGACCTGGACGAAATCCTGCTTGACGTGATTCGGCCTCGGGTGGAAGAGGGGTTGAAATTTCTAATTGTCCTGACCAAGTCCGACAAACTGGGGAAGGTAGAGGCCGACAAGGCCTTGTCGATCGCGCGCCTACAGGCCGGTGGCGGCCAGGCCATGCTGTTTTCCGCTCCCAAACGCAGGGGCATCGACGAGCTGTCCGAACTGCTCTGGAACTGGGCCCACAGCGCGCCGGCGCCGCCGGCGGCAGACGCGTCGCCATCGGCCCCCTCGCCTGCCGCCTGAGGCACCCGGCCAGTGCCAACCGGGGTGGCCATCAGCCGGTCCGCGGCATCTTGTAGCGCGCGTAGCCCCACAGATACTGCTGGGGGCACTCGCGAATCAAACGCTCCATTTCCTGATTGATTTGGACCAGCGCTGCGTCGAGTTCGGTCGCCAGCGGCCGCGCGAGTTCGCGAAAGTGCAGCCTGAAGCCTCGCCCGAAGGGCAAGCGTTCGCCCCACAGCAGCAGCAGCACGGCGCCGGTCTGCTGCGCGAGCCGCGCCGACAGCGTCATGGTGTAGGCTTCGCGTCCGAAAAATGGCGCCCACAGCCCCATCCCCTCGGGTGGAACCTGGTCTGGCAGCAGCCCCACCGCATGGCCCTGGCGCAGGGCGCGCAGCATCTGGCGCACGCCCGCCAGACTGGTCGGCGCGGTGTGCAGTCCCGGCCGGGTACGCGCCCTTGCCATCAGCCGGGCCAGCCAAGCCTGCCGCGCCGGGCGGTACAGGACGGTCAATGGGCCGTATCGCGGCCCGTAGCGCTGCGCCAAGGCCTGGGCGGTGACCTCGAAACAGCCCAGATGCGGCGTCAGAAAGACCACGCCGCGTCCGGCCGCATAGGCCCGGTCAACGCAAGCCGCGTTGTCCCACAGACAAGGCGCCGGTTCGCCCAGCCACAGTCGGGGCAACTCGGCGACCATCCGCCCGGCGCTGCCAACCGCAGCGCACAGGCGGCCAAAACGGTAACCGGCCAAGGCGCCATTGGCGAGAAAGCGCTGCCGGTAGGGCCTTGAGAACAGGAACGCCAGCCAACCCATCGCCCAGCCGGTGCCGTGAAGCAACCATAGCGGCAGCCTAGAGAGCTGGTTGAACAGGAAAGTCATCCGTCTTGGGGTCTTAGCTTGGGTTAAGATGAGGGCGTCGCCGAGTTACCGAACTACTTGCAGGGCGACACCCATAGCCGCGTTGTACCGCGATTGTGCGCTTGCAAACTGCTAAAGCGTTCGCCAGAGCAATAGTGCCCAGGCAACGCGCGATGAAGTGTTGATGGAGCATGGAACTATATGGCGAACGATTTTCTATTCACTTCCGAGTCCGTATCTGAAGGCCACCCCGACAAGGTGGCAGACCAGATTTCGGACGCTATTTTGGACGCGATCTTCAAGCAGGACCCGAAGTCCCGGGTGGCAGCGGAAACGCTGTGCAACACCGGCTTGGTGGTGCTGGCCGGAGAGATCACCACCAACGCGCATGTCGACTACATCCAGGTAGCCCGCGACACCATCAAGCGCATTGGCTACGACAACACCGATTACGGCATCGATTACCGGGGCTGTGCCGTGCTGGTCGCCTATGACAAGCAGAGCAACGACATTGCCCAAGGCGTGGACCACGCGAGCGACGACCACCTGAACACCGGCGCCGGCGACCAGGGCCTGATGTTCGGCTACGCCTGCAATGAAACGCCCGAGCTGATGCCAGCGCCAATTTACTACGCGCACCGGCTGGTGGAGCGGCAGGCGGAGCTGCGCAAGGACGGCCGCCTGCCTTTCCTACGACCGGACGCCAAGAGCCAGGTCACGATGCGCTATGTGGACGGCAAGCCGCACAGTATCGATACGGTGGTGCTGTCAAGCCAGCACGCGCCCGAGATGAGCCTTGGCCACCGGATGACCGACGCCTTTTACGAGGCGGTCCGCGAAGAGATCATCAAACCGGTGCTGCCCAAAGAGTGGCTGACCAAGGACACCAAGTACCTCATCAACCCGACCGGGCGTTTTGTCATCGGCGGCCCGCAGGGCGACTGCGGTCTGACTGGGCGCAAGATCATCGTCGACACCTACGGCGGCGCATGCCCGCACGGCGGCGGCGCCTTCTCGGGCAAGGACCCGAGCAAGGTCGACCGCTCGGC
>CAISIP010000347.1 GCA_903885415.1 uncultured beta proteobacterium | reverse complement strand
CGCCTACCTTGGACGCCCGAGGACCTGATGCTGCGCATCGAGAATTTACACGTCGGCTACGGCCCGATCGAGGTCCTGAAGGGCGTTTCCCTCGAGGTGCCGCAAGGCGCGATCGTCGCGCTGATCGGCGCCAACGGCGCCGGCAAGACGACGACGCTCAACGCCATCTGCGGGCTGGTCCTGCCGACATCGGGGAAGATCACCTTCGACGGCGAGGACACCACGGGGTTGCCGCCGCACCAGGTCATCCGCAAGGGGATCGTGCAGGTGCCCGAGGGGCGAAAGGTGTTCCGCAACCTCACCGTCTACGAGTGCCTGCTGATGGGCAGCCTGTCGCGGCGCGACCGGGCCGAGGTCGCCCGCGACATTGAGCGTATGTACAAGATCTTCCCGCGTCTGCAGGAGCGGCGCGCGCAGCTCGCCGGAACGCTGAGCGGCGGTGAGCAGCAGATGCTGGCCTTCGCGCGCGCCCTGGTGGCGAGGCCGAAGGTGCTGCTGCTCGACGAGCCGTCGATGGGGCTCGCGCCCCGGCTGGTGCAGGACGTGGTCGACCAGATCCTGCGCGTGCGCGACGAAGGCGTCACCGTGCTGCTGGTCGAGCAGAATGCCGAAATGGCGCTGGCCATCAGCGACAGCGGCTACGTGCTCGAGACCGGGCGAGTCGTGCTCTCCGGAAGCGGGAAGAGCCTGCTCGTCAACGACCAGGTGCGCGACGTCTATCTGGGCGTGTGAGGGGCGCGGGCACGGAAATTCAACCGCATGAGGCAGGCACGACACGGGTTTGGTGCATCCAAACGCCTTTGACTTGTGCAGTTTGAGCGGTCTCGGGCGCTGAATAGAGAACCCGCTGGGCGCAAGGCTGCTTTGGGTCTGCCCCGCACGCTGCCTGCCCCGCAGCGCAAATCAGTCGCCGCTTCTTTCAATCACCAATTGATACGCTGATCGACCCCATAGTCCGGCGCCGGTTGCGCCGCCAGATCCCAGCCTGCCTCGATTTTCGCCCCGTCACCCATCTGCGCATCAGCACCGGGTTCTGTCGCAGTAAGCCTAAGCGACAGCACCAGTGGTTATTTCGGTGCCGACACCCGTTCAATCTGCTGAAAGTCCTTGTGTCGGTGCTTCGATTCCGCCCCAGCCACCAAACCAACACCGTAGCGCCACAAGCCGTGCGGTGTTCTCGTTTGTGTGCGGCTAGTGTGGCGTGTTCGCCTTCTTTTCGATCGGTTTTTTGGACTTGTCGGCAGCAGCTGCGGCCTCGTCTTCACCGGGCCGCGTGTCGCGCACGACGGTTCTGCAATGAACTTTTGGTGGCGCCCCTATCTTGGGCATTGTTCCCTCGCATGAGCGCTGCTTGGTGCCCGCTTTGGTGGCGCAACCCGGCTGCTGCCACTGCTCGCCTTTGGGATTAAGTTCCTGGCTCTCTTCACACACCCGTTCAACTTTGTAGGCGTTTGCTGCGAACACAGCGAGCATCCCGAGCGCCAGGACAGCCAGGGAGCCACACCGGCGGCAAGTTAAATAGGTCTTCAGTGTCACCGTGATAAGGCCAATCGAGCGATCATTATCAATAAGTGGATGAGTTTATCAGTACCCACTCACTCCTCTTTCCCCTGCGCCCACCTGAGGTCTATCCAAGGGTCGCAGCCGGGGCTCAGCCTTGTACCAAGCCCGCTGCAGCGACGCCAGCGATGCAGATCGCCTCGTCCTCGTCGCCGCTTCCGCCGCTGGCCCCGACGGCGCCAAGCAGGTCGCCACTGCTGTTTCTAACCAGGATGGCGCCGGTCTGCGGCAACAGCCGACCCTTTGCAGTGGCCGCCAGCGAGACGAAAAAGTTCGGGTTGTCCTTCGCGCGCTGTGCCAGCATCCGGCTCGACGCCCCCATGCCGACAGCGCCCCAGGCCTTGGCCTGCGCCACCTCAAAGCGGAACATGCTGGCCCCGTCCTGACGCGCAAAAGCCTTCAGATTGCCCGACTCGTCGAGCACTGCGATGGCCATCGGTCTGTATCCTGCCTGCTCGGCATGCGCGAGCGCGGCATTGATGATCTGGTTGGCCTGTGCCAGAGTGAGGATAGCCACTGATGCTCCCGTGTGAGACTCTTTTAGAGTGCGTATTGTGGCGCACTGTCGGGGTCGTGCGAACGAATGCCGAATGCAGGGCCCAGCGAAACTTTGGCGAATGCGTTTGCCGGGAAAGTTTCAGACTGTCTGAATTCCCGCCGCCTTCCGAGGCTGGCGCTGGACGTCAAGGGCATTCAAGTGGTGGCGGTTCGCGCCGATATATGTTCTATGAATCCAAGAACGGAACAACAGGCGCTCACCGAGGGCCGATTGGCGGGGCTTAAATGCCCGGCTGATCGCGCCCAGGTTTTCGTCTGGGACGCATCCGTGCCGGGATTGGCGGTGCGGGTTACCCGCGCCGGAAAGCGGTCGTTCATTTTTCAGCGCCGTTTCCAGAGGCAGACCGTCCGCGTGACAATTGGTCAAGTCGGCGAGTGGTCCATTGCGCAGGCGCGTGAGAGGGCCCGAGAGCTTCAGGCCCGCTTAGATTCCGGCCACGACCTGCGACAAGCAAAGCGGGAAATCGATCTTCGAACCAGCGCCGCTTTGAAAAAGGCCTGGGCAACCTATTGGTTCTGGGAGTTTATGACGCCGACGCTGCGACCTTCTGGGCTGACAGTCAGGCAAAGAATCAGCAGCGCATTGCAAGCCTAGGCGCCCGCCCCAAGCGCCGCGGCGTCGAGCGCTTTTTGGGCGAATTCGGCGCGCAGCGCCTTGAGCTTGGCGCGTGGATCTTCCCGGGCGGTGCCGGCATGGAGCGCCATCTCGGCGATGAAGCGGCTCGGTTGTGCTGCCACCATATCGCGGCCCTTCTTGCGCTTGCGCGTCCAACTGACGGCCAGGCTGCGCTGCGCTCGGGTGATTCCCACATACATCAGCCGTCGCTCTTCCTGCAGTCGCTCGATCAGGCTGTCGCTCATCGGTCCGTCGGCGCTGCCGCTGGGGTTGTTGTCGTCGCCCAGCTTGAACGGCAGCATGCCTTCGGTCACGCCAACCAGCATGACGTGCGGCCACTCAAGCCCCTTGGCCGCGTGCAGCGTCGACAGGGTCACGACGTTCTGGTCGGTTTCGCGCTCGCTGATGGTCGACAACAGCGATATGGTCTGCGCCACTTGCAGCAGGTCTTTCAGCTCGCCCGCTATGGAAACCCCGGCGGCATCGTCGATCCGGCCACCACAGCGCGCCGACATCCAGTCGCAGAATTCAAGCACATGGGTCCAGCGCGCAGCCGCCAGCTTTTCGCTGTCCTCACCATCGTACAACTGCTTTTCATAGCCGATTTCGACCAGCCATTCGTGCAGGAAGACCAGCGCCGCTTCGGCGCCCTGGGTGTGGCGGGCACGAAATTCCAGGTCGTTCACATAGCGGCCAAATTCGTGCAGGCTGCCGACAGCGCGTGCCGGCAGCACGCTGGCCAGGCTCGGGCTGAACAGTGCTTCAAAAAGGCTTAGCTTGTACTGGCCCGCAAACACGCCGAGTTGCAGCAGTGTCTGGTGGCCTATGCCGCGCTTGGGGGTCGTGATTGCGCGCAGGAATGCCGGGTCGTCGTCGTTGTTGACCCACAGCCTGAACCAGGCGCACAGATCCTTGATCTCGGCGCGGTCGAAAAAGCTCTGGCCGCCGGACACCTTGTAGGGGATCTGTGCCTTGCGCAGCGCCTGTTCGAAGACGCGTGCCTGATGGTTGGCCCGGTACAGGACCGCAAAGTCGCGGAATTCCTTGTGCTGCGACGGCGCGCCGGCGCTGTCGGTGGTGCCGGCGCGGGTGCTCTGGATGCGCGCGACGGCCCGCTCGGCCTCATGCTCTTCATGGTCGGCGTCGACGATACGTACCGGCTCGCCTTCGCCCAGGTCGCTCCACAGATTCTTTGGGTAGAGCTTCGGATTGGGTCCGATGACGTTGTTGGCTGCGCGCAGGATGGCCGAGGTCGACCGGTAGTTCTGCTCGAGCTTGATGACTTTGAGCTCTGGAAAGTCCAGCGGCAGCTTCTTCAGGTTGTCCAGCGTCGCACCGCGCCAGCCGTAGATCGACTGATCGTCGTCGCCCACCGCTGTAAAGCGCGCCTGTTTCGGGTCTGCGCCGCCCACCAGCAGTTTGAGTACCTCGTACTGGGTGGCATTGGTGTCCTGGTATTCATCGACCAGTACATGGCCGACATAGGACTGCCATTTCTGGCGCACCGCTTCGTGCTCCTGCAGCAGTTTGAGCGGCATCCCGATGAGGTCGTCGAAATCGACGCTTTGGTAGGCGCTCAGCCGCTCCTCGTAGCGAGCCATGATGCGCGCCGTGATTTTTTCGTTGTCGTCGGCGGCCTGCATCTCGGCCTGCGCGGCGTTCAGCCCCATGTTCTTCCATCGGCTAATCGTCCACTGCCATTGCCGCGCAGTCGCCGCATCGGTGCTGCCTCCGCAGTCCTTGAGGATGCTGGTGACGTCGTCGCTGTCGAGAATCGAGAAGTTCGGCTTCAGTCCCAACGCCTGACCGTCCTGGCGCATCATGCGAACGCCCAGCGCGTGAAAGGTGCAGATGAGCACCTCCCTGGCGGCCTTGCCGACCAGGCTCTTGGCGCGCTCGCGCATTTCGGCAGCGGCCTTGTTGGTGAAGGTGATGGCGGCGATGCGCCGCGCCTCCATTCCCGACTGGATCAGGCGTCCGATCTTGTGGGTGATGACGCGCGTCTTTCCCGACCCGGCTCCCGCAAGGACCAGGCAGGGCCCGTGCATGTAGTTGACCGCCTCCTGTTGGGCAAGGTTCAGGCCGTTGGGGGGATTGGGCGCAGACGAGGAAGACATTCAGGCGTTGGACGCGGGCAGGGCAGGCGCGAATCATAACGGTGCGCCGTTCTGGCCGGCGGCGCCGGGGCCCGCGCAGCGTAGGCGAAAATGACGGCTTGCTGCAGATATTCTTGGTCACCTTTCCGTTTTTTGCGCTGGTTCTGGCCGGCTACCTCGCGGCCCGTATCGGCCTGCTGCGGCTCGATGCCATCGCCGGGCTCAACAGCTTTGTTCTGTATTTCGCCTTGCCCTGCATGTTGTATCGCTTCGGCTCAACGACGCCGTTGGTGCAGTTGCTCGACCCGAGCGTGTTTTGCACCTACTTGGTCTGCGCGCTGGTGCTGGTGGCATTTACCGTCGCCGTCAGCATGAACAGCCGCATTGGCTGGAACGACGCATCGTTCGGCGCACTGGTGGCGGCTTTCCCGAACACCGGCTACATGGGCGTTCCGCTGCTGGTCGCGCTGCTGGGCGCGAGCGCGATCGGCCCGGCGATAGTCACCATCGTCGTCGATTTGGTCGTGACCACGTCGCTGTGCACCGCGCTTTCCAGGCTCGACGGCGCACATGAGCACGGCTTCGGTGCGGCGGGCCGCAAGGCGCTGCGCGGCGTATTGGTCAACCCGATGCCGTGGTCGATCGTGCTGGGGGCGGTGGCCTCCGCCGTCACGCTGGAGTTGCCCAAGCCGGCGCTGCAGACCCTATCCCTGCTGGCGGACTGCGCCTCGCCGGTGGCGCTTTTCACCATCGGCGGCGTGCTGGCGCGCTCCCATATTCTGGCCACTTCCCTGCCCAGAATGCGGCTGCGCGATTACCTGCCACTGGCGCTGGTCAAGCTGGTTCTCCACCCGCTGCTGCTGCTGCTGCTCGGCGTTGCGGCGATCCGCTTGGGCGTTGCGCTTCAGCCTGCCGCGCTGACCGTGATCGTGCTGGTGGCGGCGCTTCCCAGCGCCAGCAATGTGTCCTTGCTGGCTGAAAAATTTGGCGCCGACAGCGGGCGCATCGCCCGTGTCATTTTGCTGTCGACAGCGGCTGCCTTCCTGAGCTTCCCGGCGGTAGTCGCCCTTTTGGTCGACCCGCACTGAAGTGGGCGCCGCGCTGGCTAAATCGCCAGCGGGTCGACGTCGACTGCCCATCGCAGCAGGCCCCGACCGGCGGCCCCCCGGCGTGTGGACTGCAGCACCGGGTGCCAGGCCGCCAGGAAGCCCTGCAGTGCGGTGCGAGAGGAGCTCTCGATCAGCATCTGGGCGCGCTCCACATTGGCAACCCGCTGCATCTCCATCGGTACCGCCGGGTACAGCATGACAAGGTCGAAGCCCGGCAGCTGCGTCAGCTGTTCGCCTGCCGCCGCGCTGGCAGCGGCCAGGAAACCCTGTGCGACGTTCTGTTGACGGGCCTCGGCGCGCAGCAGTGCCTGAAAACTGAATGGCGGCAGTCCGGCGCGCTCGCGTTCACCGAGTTGCTGCGCCGCGAAGGCCGGGTAGTCGTGGCGTTTGAGCGCTTCGAACAGGGGGTGTTGCGGCTGGAAGGTCTGGATCCACATCTCGCTCTGGCCGCTGATGTCGGCGTCGCGGCCCGCGCGGCCAGCGGCCTGCATTAACAGGCTAAACAAGCGCTCGGGCGCTCGGAAATCGCTGGAAAAGAGCGCGCCGTCCGGGTTGATGGCGGCCACTAGGGTGATGCGCCGGAAGTCGTGTCCCTTGGCGATCATTTGCGTTCCCACCAGCACATCCACTTCGCCGGAGTGGACCTGCGCGAGTTGCAACTGCAGGCTGCCGCTCAAGCGCGTGCTGTCGGCATCGATCCGCGCTATGCGTACCGGGTCGCCCTCGGGCCGAGCGGGCGACACCGAATGGGGCCGGCGCACTTCGGCCAGCAATTCGGCCAGGTGCTCCTGCAGACGCTCGGTCCCGCGCCCCACCGTAGCGAGGTCCAGATCGCCGCATTGGGGGCAGGCGCGCGGAACCGCCTCTGCGTAGCCGCAGTGGTGGCAGCGCAGCGAGCGGTCCGCCTTGTGGAAGACCCGGAAGGCACTGCAGTGCGGGCAGCTGCTTTTCCAGTCGCAGGAGCCGCATTGCAGTACCGGCGCGTAGCCGCGGCGGTTCAGAAATACCAGGCTCTGCTCGCCAGCGGCGATGCGCTGGCGGATCGCCGCCAGCAGGGGCGGCGAAATGACGGCGCGTTTGGGCTGCTGGTTCATGTCGACCTTGCGCACTTGCGGCAGTTGCGCATGCGTGCCGATGCGGCTGGGCATGCCCAGCCGCGCATAGCGTCCGCCCTGCTCGGCGCTGCGACTGTGGTGCCAGCTCTCGAGCGACGGGGTGGCAGAGCCCAGCATGACCCGGGCGTTCTCAAGCCGCCCGCGGTAAACCGCCAGATCGCGGGCCGAGTAGCGCGCTCCTTCTTGCTGCTTGTAACTTGGGTCGTGCTCTTCGTCGACAACGATGAGTTGCAGATGTGGCAAGGACGCGAAGACCGCCATGCGTGTACCCAGCACGATCCTCGCCACGCCGCTGTGCGCGGCCAGCCAGTTCCTGAGCCGCTGCGGATGGCCCATGCCGCTGTGCATGGCGACGACCGACTGTGCGCCGAATACCGGGCCAAAGCGTTCGACAAAGCGCTTCTCCAACTGCGGCGTCAGGTTGATTTCGGGGACCATCACCAGGGCCTGTGCCTGCGCGTCGCGCAGCAGCAATTCCTGAACGCAGTGCAGGTAGACCTCGGTCTTTCCGCTTCCGGTGGCTCCGAATAGCAGGCTGGTTCCCGCGCAGCGCCCAAAGCCGTCTATCGCCGCCTGCTGCTCGACGCTCAACGCGGGCGCCTCGCTTGCCGAGCCCTGCGCCAGTTCGGTGCGCGCTAGCGGCCGTTTCAGCCGGCGCTGCAGTTGCTGCTCGCTGAGTTCGCGCAGTTGCGGCGGCAGGGCGGCCAACGCTACCTCGCCGGGCGAGCGCTGGTAGTAGGCCGCCGCGAAGGCCACCAGCCTGCGCCAGTTTGGCGTCAGCGCCGGCAGTCCTGTCAGGGCCGAAGCGATGTCACGCAGTTTCTCCGGGTCCGACGCTAGGCCTTGCTCTGTGCCCGGTCGGTCCCACACGACGCCCAGTGTTTCGCGGCGACCCAAGGGAACGCGCACCAGGCTTCCCGGTGGCAAATCGAACGCGCTGCGGTAGCTCAGCGGGCCGGACAGTTGGCTGTGTGCCGGCGTCGGCACCAGCACAGACAGCAGGAAGCTCACTGGGTGTCGCGCGGGCTTCGCACGGCGGGGTCCATGCAAGTGTGAAGACCGCCAGGGGTCGGCAGCGGGTTTGTCATGAATTATTCATGTGAACTTGCGGAAAATCGTTTAAGTACTTGATTGGTATGGGTTTATGGGCTCATTCATGATTTCTGTGGATAACTTTGTTGATATCTATCCTGCGCTATCGCCAAAGCCTTGCAAATCAAGGCTTTGGCTGGAATGCACGCCAAAAGAGCAGCCCGGCATTAGCCATATAAATCAACAACTTGGGCTAGCTACCGGTTTTGTAGCAAGGATCTGCCGGATAGGGCCGGATCAGCCCTCGGGGGCGAAAAATTTGTGCATAAGTCAGGAGGCGCCCATAAAATTAACAGAATTTGATGCTAGGGATTGCCTGCTATTGGGTATCGCGCCGAAGGTTTCTTGAAATGGAATGCACTGCCTCAACCAGCACCGCTACATTTTCCGCAGGCGTGTGCTGGCTGATGCCATGGCCCAGGTTGAATATGTGCGTCGGTCCGGTCTGGTCCGGGTCGTCCACAGGCGCCCGGTGCGGAGCGCCAAAGGTCTGCAGCACCCTGCCGACCTCGGCGCCGATTTGCTCCGGATTGGCGAACAAAACATTCGGGTCGATGTTGCCCTGCAAGGCCTTGCCGGCGCCACCCACACGCCCGCCCAGCAGCGCGCGCGCATGCGCCAGGTTCACGGTCCAGTCCAGCCCCAGCACGTCGCAGTCGAGTTGGCCCATTTCTTTGAGCCACAGGCCACCGCCTTTGGTGAACACGATGCGCGGAATTACCGCGCCATCGTGCGTCCGCTTGAGCTGGCCCAGCACCCGCGCCGTGTAGGCAAGGCTGAACGCCTGAAAGGCGCCGTCCGCGAGGACGCCGCCCCAGCTGTCAAAGATCATCACCGCCTGCGCGCCGGCATCGATCTGCGCATTGAGGTAGGCGGCGACGGCGTCCGCATTGATCGTCAGTATTCGGTGCATCAGGTCCGGGCGCGCATAGAGCATGGTTTTGACCTGCCGGTAGTCGTCGGACCCCGCCCCCTCGACCATGTAGCAGGCCAGCGTCCATGGACTTCCGGAAAAGCCGATCAGGGGAACCCGGCCGTTCAGGGCCCGGCGGATCGACGCCACGGCGTCAAATACGTAGCGCAACTTGTCCATGTCCGGCACTGCCAAACGGGCGACTGCAGCCTCGTCGCGCACGCTGTGCGCGAATCGGGGCCCTTCGCCGATTGCGAAGCTCAGGCCCAGTCCCATGGCGTCGGGCACGGTGAGGATGTCGCTGAAGAGGATCGCCGCGTCCAGCGGGTAGCGCTCCAGCGGTTGCAGCGTCACCTCGGTCGCGTAATCGACATTGGTCGCCAGGCCCATAAAGCTTCCTGCTTTGGCCCGTGTGGCTCGGTATTCGGGCAAGTAGCGGCCGGCCTGGCGCATCAGCCAGACGGGCGTGTGTTCGGTTGCTTGGCGCATGCAGGCGCGCAGAAAACTCTGGTTTTTCAGGGGTGCGAACATTTCTTGGGCGGCTGTTTTGACGATCATCGGATTGTGGCAGCAAGTACCGGCTACAGGCCGCGACCAGCCGGCCAGCGCCCCCGCGCGTGTCTACAGGCCTGCTAGCGCCGACCGGACCTCTGCCACGCTCGGGATCTCCGACATCAGCACCGGCGCCTTGCCGCTTTGATACAGCGCATAGACTGGCACCCCGTTGCGCCCGAGTTGGCGCAGCGCGTCGGTGATCGCCGGGTCGCGCCGGGTCCAGTCCGCGCGCAGCAACACTACATTCTTCGCCGCCATGGCGGCTAGCAGTTTCGGGTCGCGCAGCGTGGTTTGCTTGTTGTACTGGCAGGTCACGCACCAGGCGGCGCTGAAGTCGACGAATACCGGTCTTTGGCCCGCCAGCAACTGTTCTACCCGCCCGGGCTCCCAGCTTCCCCATGCGGTGGAAGCGCCGTCGGCTGCAGGCGTAACCGGCCTCACGATATAGGGGCCCAGTCCCCAGACGAGCGCAGCCAACCCCGTCGCAGCAAGGGCCATGCTGATCACACGGGTGCGCCCGCTCAGCGCCAGCGTCCACACCAGACACGCCAGCGCCACCAGTAGCGCGAGCAGGGCCGCAGCGCCGTCGATGCCGCTTTGCTGGCCCAGCACCCACACCAACCAGACGGCGGTGGCGAACATGGGAAAGGCCATGAACTGCCGCAAATGCCCCATCCATGCCCCGGGGCGCGGTAGCGCGCGGGCAAGCCCTGGCATCAGGCTGGCGGCCAGGTAGGGCAGCGCGAGTCCGAGTCCGATGGCGGCAAAGATCGCCAGTGCCTCGGTTGCCGGGAGCGTCGCAGCCAAGCCGATCGAAGCGCCCATGAAAGGTGCGCTGCAGGGTGCCGCAACGGCCACTGCCAGAACACCGCTCAGGAAGGAGTCTGCGGCCGGGTTCCTGGCCCGCAGTCCGAGCACGCCAGAGGGCAGAATCTGGCCGAATTCGAACATGCCGCTGAGGTTGAGTCCCATCAGGCTGAACAAGGCCGCCAGAGCCGCGACCACAGCCGGGTTCTGCAACTGGAAGCCCCAACCCAGGCTTTCACCCGTGCCGCGCAATAGCAACATCAGCAGCCCGAGCGCCAGAAAGCTGCCCACTACCCCCGCCGTGTAGGCCGCGCCGCTGGCGCGCTGCGCCCGCCGATCGCCGGCGTGGCGCGCAAAAGCCAGCAGCTTGATCGCCAGCACTGGAAAGACGCAGGGCATCAGGTTCAGGATCAGGCCGCCCAGCAGGGCTCCGACCATGGCGACCCATAGTGTCATGGGTACGGCATCGGGCGGGGTCAAGGCCGAAGCGCCGCGTACTTCCCCGGATGCTGCTGGCCAATCGCCCTGCACCTTGAGTTCGGCGCGGTAGCCCTGCGCGCGGCCACCGACCTCGCCGACGAGCAGGACCGGCATGACATCCGGACTGCTGTTGCGGTGGCTTGACAAGGGAATCCGCGCGTTCCAGATGCCGCCGGCCCAGCTTTGGGTCCAGGGGGCGGCAGTTTCGATCAGCTCGGGTGTTTCCGCAAACAGTGCCAGCTGTCGGCCTCGCAGTGACGCCGGCAGTCCCTGCACGCTCAGCTTGAGCGTCTGACCGTCTATCTGCACCGCGCTGGCAGCGGTCGCGGAAGCTGCGTCCTGCGCCAGGGTATGCGGCTGGGCGTCCAATGTCGCCTCAAAAACATCGCGGTGGACCGCGATCGACCCATGCACAGCCAATGAGAGCGCGAACTCCCCTTCTTGCGGTATGCATTCCTGCTTGCAGACCAGCCACGACGCCTTGAGCCTGACAGCGATTTGGTCTGAGCCCGGGGGCGGCTTGAAGTCCGCTGCGATCCGCAGCGGTACTGCCAGAAGCGCCGATGCTTCAAAGCCGTAATTCGCCAGGTTGCCGATCGAAATTCTCTGTGGCAATGGCCAGGCAATATCGCCCGCCGATACACCGGTCGGCAGTTCCCACCGCAGCACGGTGGGCAAACCCGAGTCGCCCGGGTTCTTCCAGTAGGTGTGCCAGCCTGGTTGGTGCGCCAATTGCAGTCCGAGCCAGACCGGTTTCCCGGCGCCCAACCCGTCGGGGGCATGGGCCATCAACTCTGCGCGCACCTGGTCGGTCTTGAAGACGGATCCTGCACCCGCCGCAATTCCCGGTTGTGCCAGCGCCGGGCTGATCAGCGCCCCGGCCGCCAGCAGCAATGCGGCCTTCATGGTGGTTAAAAATATTCGGTGAAAAATCATAGAGGCAGTCAAGCTCGGCGTGTCGACGGCACCCGAGCGTATTTCGCCGCACGGGTTCCCCATGCAAGGTCCCCGATTGTCGCCGTTACCGCCGGCGCTCACTGGTCGGGCAGCGATGCCCACGCGATCGGCGGTGGCAATCGCGTCGGCGCCTTGATGCGCAACTGCTTGTTAACGTTCTCCCTTCCGAAAACCACCTCGATCTGGCCCACTGGAACGCCAAACAGAGGCGCCAGAAAGCGCAACAGATGGGCGGTTGCCTTGCCCGCCACCGGTGCGGCGGTCACGCTGACCTTCAGCTGGGTACCCCGGGGTTGGCCAATTGCATCGCGAACGGCTCCCGGTTTGCCCCGTATGTTCAGCACCAGCGTGTCGCCGTCCCAGGCATAGAAACGGTCGCCGGTGGCGCTGCGTGGCGGTGTCGCTGGCTTGCGCAGTGCCATGGGCGTCAGCGATGCTTCAGGCGGCAAAGCCCAGTAGGACGCGACGCGTCGACGCGCTTTTCTTTTCTATCCTGGTCACGATGACCGCGCCCACCTCCGACGTGTTGGCCACATGGGTCCCGCCGCAGGGCTGCATATCGATCAGCGTCTGTTCGCCGATACGCACCGTGCGGATGCTGCCACTGCCCCGTGGAGGCTGTACGCTCATGCTCTTCACGAGTGCCGGATTCGCGTCGAGTTCGGCGTCGGTGATCGCCCCGATATGCAGTGGGTGGGCGGCCCGGACCAGCTGCGCTAGTGCGGCGCTGAGCAGATCCTTGTCGAGCGGCTCTGTCATGTTGAAGTCCAGCCGCGCGTAATCGGGCGTGATCGAGCAGCCGTTGACGAGCTGCGGTACCAGATGGCAAAGAAGGTGGGTGGCGGTATGAAAGCGCATCAGCTTGTGCCGTCGTGACCAGTTCAGCCTGGCGCTGACGCTGTCGCCCACCGCCAAGGTGGCCACTGCGCTGGGCCCATGCGCCATCGCCTCGGCGCCTTGGTCGGCCGCGGGCAAGTGGCAGATGGTGCCGTCGAACCGTCCATCGGCGTCCTTGCCTTTGTGGGTGTCGGCGATGCGGATCAGCGCGCCTTTCTGGTGCCCGGACAGCAGCAGCAGGGCGCCCGCGTCACCGGCCTGGCCGCCCCCGAGCGGGTAAAAAACCGTACGGTCGAGCGTGATGCCCTGCGCCGTGATGGCGGTGACGGTCGCGCTGCACTCGGCCAGGTAGGCGTTGGTGCGAAATAGCGCTTCGGTCATGCTGCCCAATAATACCGGCATGCTTGCACCCATGCCACCGGCGCCTTGCGTGATCCTGGCGACGCTGAACGCCAGGTACATCCACGCCTCGCTGGGGCTGCGCTATTTGCTGGCCAATATGGGCGCGCTACGCAGCCGCACCGTCCTGCGCGAGTTCACCATCTCGCGCGACCGACGGGAAATCGCAGACGAGTTGCTGGGCCTGCTGGGCGAGGCGGCGCCGGCCCGGACGCAGGTGCTTGGCCTAGGCGTGTATATCTGGAACCTGACCCAGACCTGCGAGCTGGTACGGATGCTCAAGCATGCGCGCCCGGCCCTGAAGATCGTTCTGGGCGGCCCGGAGGTCAGCCATGAGCTCGAAGGGCAGGAAATCGTCGGGCTTGCTGATCACGTGGTCACCGGGTGGGGCGAGGTGAGCTTTCCCACACTGTGCCAGGCCTTGATCGACGGTCCACGGCCGTTGATGAAGGTGATCGCCGGCGAGCAGCCTCCCCTGTCGCAGATCGCACTGCCGTACGCCGAGTACAGCCAATCCGATCTGGCGCATCGCCTGTTGTACATCGAGGCCTCGCGCGGCTGTCCGTTCAAATGCGAGTTCTGCCTGAGTTCGCTTGACAAGACCGCCTGGGCCTTCGATCTGGATCGCTTGCTGGCGGCGCTCGATGATCTTTACCGGCGCGGCGCTCGCAACTTTAAATTCGTCGACCGCACTTTCAATCTGAAGATCGACAACGCGTTGCGCATCTTGCTGTTCTTTTTTGACCGGCTGGGTCCGGTGCCGGCCTTTGCGCCGGGCCTGTCTGTGCATTTCGAGGTGATACCCGACCATTTGCCCGATCGGCTCAAGCAGGTGATCGCGCGTTTCCCGCCGGGCGTGCTGCAGTTCGAGCTTGGCATCCAGACCTTCAATGTCGAGGTTCAGCGGCGCATTTCGCGCCAGCAGAACGAAGCGCAAACGCTGGCCAACCTGCGCTGGCTGGTCGAGAGTTCCTGCGTCCATCTGCACGCCGACCTGATATTCGGTTTGCCTGGCGAGTCGATGCGCAGTTTTGCCCAGGGCTTTGACCGCTTGCTGGCACTGCGGCCGCACGAAATCCAGCTCGGCATGCTCAAGCGCCTGCGCGGAACGCCGATCGGACGCCACAGCGTGACCCACGCAATGGTCTTCCGTACCGATCCGCCGTACACGGTGCTGCAAACCGATGCCGTTGCAGCAGCCGACATGGAGCGCTTTGCACGGCTGGCACGCTACTGGGATCTGCTAGGCAATTCCGGGCGCTTCAAGCGCAGTCTGGCCATCTTGCTTGGACCGCCGGAGCAGTCGGCCTTTTGCGCCCTGCTCCGCTTTTCTGATTGGCTGTGGGCGCGTACCAGGCTGACCAGTGGCTTGACGCCCGAAGCACTGGTCGACCACCTGTTCGAATACCTCAGCCGCGAATGCGCGATCGACGCGGACCATTGCCGCAGCGCTCTTCTGGCCGACTACATTGACAGCGGCGCGCGCGCCCGGCCGCGCGCGCTGCAATCCGTTCTGCCCGTGCCTCGCCCGGCGACGCGCCAGAGCACGCCCGGTCAGCAAGCGCGCCAGCGGCAGCACCGCGCCAGCCGATTTTTGCAGCTTGGGTCGACGCCGCAACCATCGGCTACGGTGGCTGCGCACGAAGAAGCCTGAGCGCGGGCCGGCGGGTCTTGGAACTGCGTACAAAAATCAAACTACTGGAGCACTCACGATGGACAGCAGCATAAGCAAGCCCGAGAGCATCGCCGCGCAGGCCTTGGGCTGGGTCGACGAGAGGACGCGAGCGACCACCCCGGCGATCCATGTTTCGACCACCTTTTTGCGCGATGAGGACAACCAGTACCGCTCGGGGCGGGTCTACGCCCGCGCCGACAATCCTGCCTTCGATCAGGCGCAGGCGGTGATCGCCCAACTCGAAAACGGCGTCGACGCGGCGCTTTTTGCGTCCGGAATGGCGGCTGCCACCGCGGTCTTCCAGGCGCTCGCGCCGGGCGACCATGTGCTGGCACCCCGGGTGATGTACTGGTCGCTGCGAAACTGGCTGATGAACTTCGCGACCCAGTGGGGTCTGGAGGTGGAATTGGTCGACATGACCGACCCGGCCGCGGTGCAGGCGGCCATCCGGCCCGGCACGACCCGCCTGGTGTGGATCGAGACACCGGCCAACCCGCTGTGGACCATTACCGACATCGCTGCGACCGCCGCCATCGCGCGCGCCGCCGGTGCGCTGGTAGCAGTCGACTCCACGGTGGCAACCCCGGTCTTTACCCGACCCTTGGACCTCGGGGCCGACATCGTGATGCATGCGGCGACGAAGTATCTGAATGGCCACTCGGACCTGCTGGCCGGGGTGCTCGTGACGCGTAACAACAACGACTTCTGGCAGCGTGTCAAAGCGATTCGGGCGCAACTCGGTGCAACCCTTGGCTCCTTCGAGGCTTGGCTGTTGCTGCGCGGTATGCGCACGCTGTACCTGCGGGTTCGGGCTGCATCGGCTTCGGCGCAGCAGATCGCCGCTCATTTCGCCGTCCATCCACTGGTACGCGCGGTACTTTACCCGGGTCTTCCCAACGCGCAGGGCCACGCTGTTGCCGCGCGCCAGATGCGCGGTGGCTATGGCGGCATGTTGTCGATTTGCGTTGCCGGCGGGGAGGCGGCGGCCATTGCGACCGCCGCCCGGGTTGCGCTTTGGAAACGCGCGACCTCTCTGGGCGGAACCGAAAGCCTGATCGAGCACCGCTCGAGCGTAGAAGGCGCCGGGTCGCCGGCGCCCTCCGATTTGCTGCGGCTTTCAGTAGGAATCGAGGACGTGGGCGACCTGATCGCCGATCTGGAGCAGGCCCTGTTAAAGGCGCACGGCTGAGGGCCTAGTGTCGCCGGCGTGCTTCGAAATGCGCCAATACGGCTTGGCGCAGGACGTGGTCGACCGGTTGTCATACACTTGGGGGCTGGATTCGGGGATGGAAATTCGCGCCATGCGCATATCAAAAGAGGTTTAACCAATGGCCAAAGCTGAAGCAAAAACTGCGGTGCTTGCCAATGGCTTGCGCTACAAGACCAAGGCCTCGGGCTCGCCATTTGCCGCGGCGGCTTCGTTTGGCGGGGCGACCATGTCCTGCTTCATGTGCGGCAAGCACCGTGCGCGGTCGCTGATGGGAACGCGCAAGGTCGCGGGGAAGTCCCAGACTGTTTGCGCGCCATCGTGCAAGGCGCTCGACGAGGCAAGCCGACCGGCGACCTGAGTGCGGTCGTGCCGTGAAGCTCAAGTCCCGCTACTGGGCCGACCTCTCCACACTTGATTTTGACCGTCTGAAGGCTTCGCCCGGTGTCGGCGAGGTGGTGGCGGTGTTGCCGGTTGCTGCGATCGAGCAGCACGGACCCCATCTGCCGCTTGGCGTTGACTGCAGTCTGGTCGATGCGGTGCTGGGCGCCGCGCTGCCGCAACTCGACGACGAACTGCCGGTGCTGGTGCTGCCGACCCAACAGGTGGGCAGCAGCAACGAGCACGCGCGCTTTCCCGGAACGCTGAGCCTGAGCGCGGAGACCCTGATTCGGGTCTGGAGCGAGATCGGCGCCGGGGTTGCATTTGCCGGCATACGCAAGCTGCTGCTTTTCAATGCACATGGCGGACAAGTCGG
>CAISIP010000346.1 GCA_903885415.1 uncultured beta proteobacterium | reverse complement strand
GTCATCGCACCGACGGCGCTTTTTTGGTTTCGTTGGGCGGCACTGGCAACCGTCGTCACCGGCACCGTACTTGCCAGCATGAACGGGTATATCGCCGCGGCCCTGGGACTGCAGAGACCTTTCGCTGCCATCGGCGTCGGCATGTGGCTAGCCCTGGTCATGGCCTTCAATGTATGGTTCATCATCTGGCCAAACCAGAAGAAGGCGCTTGGCATCGTGGTGGTAGAAGCGCCGGAGAAAGCCAAGGCAGCGCGCTTGGCAATGCTGACCTCACGCGCCAACACCATGCTGTCAATCCCGATGCTCTATTGCATGGTGTTGCAGCAAAACGGGGGCCTCTAAGCCCTCAACATACCGCGCCAAGGCCGGGTGGTTGCGCCTATGGCGCAGGGCTTGCAGCTACCGCCCTCGGTGCGCGCACTGCAGGCCCGACCTGCGGGCGGCCCAGTGGTCGTGGGAATCCGATCGGTGTCGGGTCCCTGCGGGCCAGAATACGCCGGACTCCTCGACAGCGACGCTTCACCCGGGTTGCGAGAGACATCGCTGCGAGATCGGACGTTTGCGCCCGCCGGGTAGTTTGGCCTTGAACTGCTGCGCCATGGCTGCTGCGCCATAATCGACGGGCCCTCCTCACCTGCGCGGAGATATCTTCTGTTTTCAATCATTCAAGCAGCGGGTTGGCCCATCTGGCCGTTGCTGGCCTGCTCGGTGCTGACACTCGCACTGGTCATTGAGCGCCTGGCCAGCCTGCGCGAGCGCAAGGTGGCGCCGGCGCGATTGCTGGACGAGGTGCTGGCCATCGCGCGCAACGGCCTTCCTAACGCCGACCTGGTCGCCCAGCTCGAGCGCAATTCGGCTTTGGGCGAGGTGCTGGCGAGTGGATTTCGCGCCCTGCACGCGAACCCGCGCTGCAGTGAATCGGATCTGCGCGCGGCCATGGAAGGCGCCGGTCGACTGGTCGCGCACCGGCTGCAGCGATACCTCAGCGCGCTCGCGACCATCGCCTCTACGGCGCCTTTGTTGGGGCTGTTCGGCACGGTCGTGGGAATGATCGAGATCTTTGGTTCGCAGGGACCAGTTGGGCCTGGCGCCAACCCGGCCCAACTGGCGCAGGGCATTGCCATGGCCCTTTACAACACCGCGTTTGGTCTCATCATCGCCATACCCGCACTGATTTTCTGGCGCTATTTCCGCGCTGCCGTCGACGGCCACCTGCTGACCCTGGAGCTAGCGTCCGAGCGGTTGGCGCGCCAGCTCAACAGCGGGCGCGCACTGGAATGAGTCCCGGGCGATGAATTTCAAAACCGGCTCGCGCGAGGAGCCCGAAATCAACCTGATTGCGTTCATCGACGTGCTGCTGGTGGTGCTGATATTTTTGATGCTCTCGACCACCTACAGCAAGTTTACTGAGCTAGAACTCAGGCTACCGGTGGCAGACTCGGACCCGCAAAAGGAACGTCCGAGGCAGCTGCTGGTCACGGTCGGTAGCGAGGGGGCTTACAGCATCAACGCCGCGCCGGTGGCGGGACGCAGCCCCGAGGAACTCGCCGGCGCGATGCTGGCCGCGGCCGGCATCGACCATGAGACCGTGCTGGTCGTACAGGCCGACGCGAACGCCAGGCACCAATCGGTGATCACCGTGCTCGAAGCGGCGCGCCGGGCCGGGCTTAGGCATGTCACTTTTGCCGCGCAACCCTCGGCAAGAGCGGCCAAGCGCTAGCCATGCGGCGCCAGCCTGCTGCCCTGCGCGCAGCCTTGCAGCGTGCGCTGCTGCAAGCGTGGACCCAACGCGGCGTCTTGGCGACGCTGCTGTGGCCGGTATCGATGCTGTTCAACGCGCTGGTGGCGTTTCGCCGCTGCCTGTATCGATCGGGTCTGCTGACGGCGCAGCGGGTCGATGTCCCGGTACTGGTGGTCGGCAATCTGGTGGCGGGCGGTGGGGGCAAGACGCCGCTGGTGATCGCGCTGGTTAGCCACTTTCGGCAGCGCGGCATCAAGGTGGGGGTTCTCTCGCGCGGCTATGGTCGGCAGACCCGCTACTGTCGGGAGGTGCGCCTGGACAGCACGCCCAGCGATGTCGGCGACGAGCCAGTATTGATCCACAGACGGACCGGCGCGCCGGTTTACGTTGCCGCCAGGCGGATTGACGCGGCGCGAGCGCTGCTGCAGCGCCACCCCGATGTGGCCCTGCTGGTCTGTGACGACGGTCTGCAGCACCACCAACTGCACCGCGATATTGAGATTTGCGTTTTTGACCGGCGCGGCATCGGCAATGGTTGGCTGCTTCCGGCCGGGCCCTTGCGCGAGGCCTGGCCAAGGCCTATCGACTTGGTGGTGGTGGCCGATGCCGGCATCGGGCTGGACGGTTTTGAGGCGACGCGCACACTGGCGAGCCACGCGCACCGCGCCGACGGCAGCACGGTGGCGCTCGACCAACTGGCCGGTCACGGCGCGAGCGCCAAGCCCCTGTGGGCCGTGGCCGCGATTGCCCAGCCCGAGGCCTTTTTCGCCATGCTGCGCGAACGCGGTATTGAGCTCCAGGAGACACTCGCGCTGCCCGATCACGCGCCATTCGACTCGGCTGGCGACCTGCCTATCGGGGGCCAGACGCTGCTGTGCACCGAAAAGGACGCGTACAAGCTGTGGCGCCATCGACCGGATGCGCTGGCGGTGCCGCTGCTGCTGAATCTGAAGCCGGCCTTTTGGAGCGCACTAGAGGCGCTACTGTCAGCAAGGACCGGCGCAAAGTTATCATCGCCGCATGGACAACCGACTTCTTGAACTGCTGGTGTGCCCGGTCACCAAGGGTACGCTGGAGTACGACCGCGTGCGCCAGGAGCTGCTGTCGCGCAGTGCCCGGCTGGCTTATCCGGTACGCGACGGAATTCCTATTCTTCTCGAAAACGAAGCCCGCACCATGAGCGACGAGGAGTTGGGTCTGTGATGCGCAGTTTGCGTGCGCCACCCCTGCGGCCTGCTGCGTGCAATTCACCATCCTGATCCCGGCGCGGCTGGCGTCGACCCGCCTGCCGAACAAGCCGCTGGCCGAAATTGGCGGCGTTCCGATGGTGGTCCGGGTGGCGCAACGCGTTGCAGCCAGCCCGGGCCGGCTGCATGCGCCGCGCGTCATCGTCGCCGCCGACAGCGCGCTGATTGTGCGCGCGTGCGAGGCCCACGGCGTAGAAGCGCTGCTCACCAGAACGGACCATGAATCGGGCAGCGACCGGCTGGCGCAGGCCTGCGCGCTGCTGGGCCTGGCCGACGATGCCGTCGTGGTGAACGTGCAGGGCGACGAGCCTCTGATCGATCCGTTGCTGGTGGACGCAGTGGCCAGCCTGCTGCTGCAACACCCCTTGGCGAGTATGGGTACCGCCGCGCATGCAGTTGAAACGCTGGAAGACTATCTGAACCCCAACGTGGTCAAGGTTGCCCTGGACGCGCAGGGGTATGCGCTGTATTTCAGCCGCTCGCCCATTCCCGCCGGCAGGGACTTCCAGGGCCAGGCCTGGTGGCACGCGGATATAGCCGGCGGCAACGCCCTGTTGCGCGAGGCAGCGCCCTTGCGCCATATCGGCATCTACGCTTACCGGGCAGGCTTCCTGCGCCTTTTCCCGACACTGGCGCGCGCGCCGCTGGAGGTGGCAGAGGCACTGGAGCAACTGCGGGCGATGTGGCACGGCCACCGGATTGCGGTGCATGTCAGCGACCGCAACCCGGGACCGGGCGTCGACACACCGCAAGACCTCGAGCGCGTCCGAAAGTTGTTTGGCGCCTGACAGGACGTCTGCCGGCGCGAGGGGCGCCGACAGCAGATGCGCGTGCTATTCTTCAGCCCGCGAGAGGAATCGCTTATCACTATCGGGCGGCATTGGGTCACGTTTG
This sequence comes from uncultured beta proteobacterium, assembly GCA_903885415.1. Classification (GTDB taxonomy): domain Bacteria; phylum Pseudomonadota; class Gammaproteobacteria; order Burkholderiales; family Burkholderiaceae_C; genus CAISIP01. Next base: position 842 of record CAISIP010000346.1, on the reverse strand, counting down.
AAATCCATTCATCAGAGGAAATTCATGAAACTGATTTTGCTGGGCGCCCCCGGTGCGGGCAAGGGGACGCAGGCGACCTTCATCTGCCAAAAGTTCGGCATCCCGCAAATCTCCACTGGCGACATGCTGCGTGCGGCGGTGAAGGCCGGCTCGCCCATGGGCCTGGCAGCCAAGAAAATCATGGACTCCGGTGCCCTGGTCAGCGACGAAATCATCATTGGCCTGGTGAAGGAGCGGATCGCCCAGGACGACTGCGCCAACGGCTTCCTGTTCGACGGATTTCCCAGGACGATTCCGCAAGCCGACGCGATGAAGGCCGCCGGGGTCAAACTGGACTATGTGCTGGAAATCGATGTCCCGTTCGATGCCATCATCGAGCGCATGAGTGGGCGGCGTTCGCACAGTGCTTCCGGCCGCACCTACCATGTCAAGTTCAACCCGCCCAAAGTCGCCGGCGTCGACGACGTTACTGGCGAGTCGTTGATACAGCGTGAAGACGACAAGGAAGAAACGGTGACCAAGCGCCTGGAGGTCTACAACGCGCAGACCCGACCCCTGGTGAACTACTACGACAACTGGGCCAAGACCGATCCGGCGTCAGCGCCCAGGTACCGGGCTATCAGTGGCATCGGCGCAGTCGATGCCATCAGAGCGAGCGCCCTCGCGGCGCTGTCGGGCCAGTAACGCGCGCGAGGCGCCCAATCCGTTCACGGAATCGGATCCGTAAACGCTGGCTCCCGGATCGAATAATGCCGCCTACGGATTGGTGGACCGGCGCCACGACACCGTCGGCGCCGACTGCCTGGGACAGCTGTCCCCCGACCTGTACCGGATTTCAAGTT
>CAISIP010000345.1 GCA_903885415.1 uncultured beta proteobacterium | reverse complement strand
TGGAACTCAACGACTTGGTGAAAGCCATCGAAGAGAAATTTGGCGTCAGCGCCGCTGCTATGTCGGCTCCTGCCGGCGGCGGTGCGGCGGTTGCCGCTGTGGTCGAGGAGCAGACCGAGTTCAACGTGATGCTGCTTGAGGTCGGCCCCAACAAGGTCTCGGTCATCAAGGCGGTACGCGAAATCACCGGACTGGGCCTCAAGGAAGCCAAGGATCTGGTCGACGGCGCGCCCAAGGCGGTCAAGGAAGCTATTCCGAAGGCGGATGCGGAAGCCGCCAAGAAGAAGCTGGAAGACGCCGGCGCGAAGGCTGAACTCAAGTAAGTCCATGGATGCATGGGGCGGGAACGCGTTCAGACGTGCTCCCGCCTTTGGTGCTTTAACGAGCACACTAAAAAGCTGCATCGCCATGCAACTTTTTAGTGTCTTCTGACCCCGACTGCAGAAGATGCCTTGGTTCGGGCAGCACGCAATGTGCCGCCGTCCGCCAATGATTGGTAGTGGCCAATCACCAAGCCTGCCGAGAGAGATGCTCGGCGACACAGTGCAGGACCATCAGGATTCCCAAGTCTTTGCCCGGAGATTTCATGGCTTACACATTTACCGAACGCAAGCGAATTCGCAAGAGCTTTGGCAACCGCGACAGCGTGCTAGAAATTCCCTACCTGTTGCAGATGCAAAAGGACGCGTACACCGCGTTTCTGCAGGCTGATGTAGGCCCCAAGAAGCGCACCGTCGAAGGACTGCAGGCCGCCTTCGACGCGGCTTTCCCGATCGTTTCGCACAATGGCTTTGTCGAGATGAAGTTTCTCGAGTACAACCTTGCGAAACCGGCGTTTGACGTGCGCGAATGCCAGACCCGCGGGTTGACCTTTGCGTCGGCGGTTCGTGCCAAGGTGCAGCTGATCATTTACGACCGCGAGTCGTCCACTTCGCAAAACAAGGTTGTGAAGGAAGTCAAGGAGCAGGAAGTCTATATGGGCGAGGTGCCCCTGATGACCGGCAAGGGCTCCTTCATCATCAATGGCACCGAGCGCGTCATCGTGTCGCAGTTGCACCGCTCGCCGGGCGTGTTTTTCGAACACGACAAGGGCAAGACGCACAGCTCGGGCAAGCTGCTGTTCTCGGCGCGCATCATTCCCTACCGTGGCTCCTGGCTGGACTTCGAGTTCGACCCGAAGGACATCCTTTATTTCCGCGTTGACCGTCGCCGCAAGATGCCGGTCACCATCCTGCTCAAGGCGATCGGTCTGAACCCGGAGTCGATCCTGGCGAACTTCTTTGTCAACGACAACTTCCGCATGATGGATAGCGGAGCGCAGATGGAGTTCGTCGCCGAACGCCTGCGCGGCGAGGTGGCGCGCTTTGACATCACCGACAAGAGCGGCAAGGTGGTGGTGGCGAAGGACAAGCGCGTGACCGCCCGTCATACGCGCGAACTCGAGCAGTCGGCAACAACACACATCAGCGTTCCTGAAGACTTCCTGATCGGGCGTATCGTCGCCCGCAATGTGGTCGACGCCGAAACTGGCGAAATCATCGCCAAGGCCAACGACGAACTTACCGAGGTGCTGCTCAAAAAACTGCGTGGCTGCGGCGTACAGGACCTGCAGTGCATCTACACCAATGAACTGGATCAGGGCGCCTATATCTCGCAGACGCTGCGCAGCGACGAAACCGTCGACGAGTTTGCCGCGCGCGTGGCGATCTACCGCATGATGCGCCCTGGCGAGCCGCCGACCGAGGATGCGGTGCAAGCACTGTTTCAGCGCCTGTTCTACAACCCCGACACCTACGACCTGTCGCGCGTCGGGCGCATGAAGTTCAACGCCAAGATGGGCCGTCCGGAATCGACCGGCCCGATGGTGCTGGCCAATGAAGACATACTGTCGGTGGTCAAGATTTTGGTGGACCTGCGCAACGGCCGCGGCGAAGTCGACGATATCGACCACCTCGGAAATCGCCGCGTTCGCTGCGTTGGCGAACTGGCTGAAAATCAGTACCGCACCGGGCTGGCGCGCATCGAAAAAGCGGTCAAGGAACGCCTGGGCCAGGCCGAGCAAGAGCCGCTGATGCCGCACGACCTGATCAACAGCAAGCCGATATCGGCCGCGCTCAAGGAGTTCTTCGGCGCTTCGCAGTTGTCGCAGTTCATGGACCAGACCAACCCGCTGTCGGAAATCACCCACAAGCGCCGGGTATCTGCCCTTGGCCCGGGCGGCCTGACGCGGGAGCGGGCGGGTTTCGAAGTCCGCGATGTGCATGTGACCCATTACGGACGCGTCTGCCCTATCGAAACGCCGGAAGGCCCGAATATCGGGCTGATCAACTCGCTGGCGCTGTACGCGCGACTGAACGAGTACGGCTTCATCGAAACGCCTTATCGCCAGGTGATCGACAGCCGGGTGACGATGCAGATCGACTACTTGTCTGCGATCGAAGAGGGCAAATACGTCATCGCGCAGGCCAACGCCGCGCTGGACAAGGACGGCAAGCTCACCGGAGAACTGGTATCGGCGCGTGAAAAGGGCGAGTCGATCCTGGTGGGCGCCGAGCGGGTGCAGTACATGGACGTTTCGCCCGCGCAGATCGTTTCGGTGGCGGCTTCGCTGGTTCCTTTCCTCGAGCACGACGACGCGAACCGCGCGCTGATGGGCGCCAACATGCAGCGCCAGGCGGTGCCGGTGCTGCGCCCCGAGAAGGCCTTTGTGGGAACCGGCATCGAGCGCGTATCGGCGATCGACTCTGGTACGGTGGTGACCGCCACGCGCGGCGGCATTGTGGACTATGTCGACGCGACTCGGGTAGTGGTCCGGGTGAACGATGCAGAGGCGCAGGCGGGTGAAGTCGGTGTCGATATCTACAACCTGATCAAGTACCAGCGCTCTAACCAGAACACCAATATTCACCAGCGGCCGATTGTCCAAAAGGGCGACAAGCTGTCGCGCGGCGACGTGATCGCTGACGGCGCATCGACCGACCTTGGCGAACTGGCGCTGGGCCAGAACATGCTGGTCGCGTTCATGCCCTGGAACGGTTACAACTTCGAGGACTCGATTCTGATCAGTGAACGCGTGGTCGCCGACGACCGCTACACCTCGATTCATATCGAAGAGCTGGTGGTCATGGCGCGCGACACCAAGCT
>CAISIP010000344.1 GCA_903885415.1 uncultured beta proteobacterium | reverse complement strand
GCGAAGAAGGAACTCAAACTCAAGGGCGGCGTCAAGGTGGACAGCGCGGTAGACGCCGCTGCGCGGGCGGGCCTGCGCGAGGGCGACATCATCACGGCGATCGCGAATGCAGAGGTGGCGAACCTGAAAGAGTTCGAGGCGGCGCTTGCCAAGGTGGATCGCAGCAAGCCCGTGAATATTCTGTTTCGACGTGGCGAGTGGGCACAGTACGCCGTCATACGGCCAGCGCGTCCCTGATGGTCGCGCGCCTTCCAATGTCCGACTCTGGAGCAAGGGATTGGGATTTTTTGTGGGATTTGCGCGAAAAGAGAAAAAAGTTTTATCCCTGGTTTGCCGTTAATTTCTAAAATAAGTGTTTGCGCTTACTAACTTGCAATCAACTCGATTATTGATTTCTGTAGAATGGGGTCTGGTCTCGGACTGTTATTGGCATATTGCCGACGCCTTAGTCCACCATGTGAGATAAATTTCCTGGCTTAGGATTTGATCCACAGCCCGCGCACAAGTTATCCAGATAACCCGAATTCAAAATTGTTGACAAGCTGTGGATAAGAATTTTGTTGTTGCCCCGCAACGCCCCGATTGCTGTCGTCGGGACCTGTGCTTGCAAGGCTTTTTGCCTACAATGAAGTTCCAACTTTCGCAGTTGCCAATGATTGTTGGTTCAGGGCGCGTCACTACGTGACGCGCCCTTTTTTATTGTCGCTCTGCATTTCAATTCAATCACTTAAGTGTTCTCGTTGATGGATCACATCAGAAACTTTTCGATCATTGCGCACATCGACCATGGCAAGTCGACGCTGGCAGACCGCCTCATACAGCGCTGCGGCGGACTGCAGGCGCGCGAGATGGAAGCCCAGGTTCTGGACTCGATGGATATCGAGAAGGAGCGTGGGATAACCATCAAGGCACAGACCGCGGCGCTGCAATACAAAGCGCTCGACGGCCAGGTCTACAACCTCAACCTGATCGACACGCCGGGCCATGTGGACTTCTCCTATGAAGTCAGTCGTTCGCTTTCGGCGTGCGAGGGCGCGTTGCTGGTGGTCGACGCCAGCCAGGGCGTTGAGGCGCAAACGGTGGCGAATTGCTACACGGCGCTCGACCTTGGCGTGGAGGTCGTTCCCGTCCTCAACAAGATGGACCTGCCCAATGCCGACCCTGAGAACGCCCGCGTTGAAATCGAAGACGTGATCGGCATCGACGCGACCGATGCGATTGCCTGCTCGGCAAAGACCGGCTTGGGTATCGAGGACATCCTGGAGGCCATCGTGGCGCGGATTCCTGCTCCCAAAGGCAATCCCGCGGGGGCGCTGCGGGCGATGATCGTCGACAGTTGGTTTGACACCTATGTGGGCGTCGTGATGCTGGTGCGTGTCGTCGACGGGCGTCTGGCAAAAGGCGAGCGCATCAAGATGATGGCCAGCGGTGCCAGCTACAACGCCGATAGCCTGGGCGTATTCACGCCGGCCAACGAGTCGCGCGAGTCCCTCGAGGCCGGCGAGGTCGGCTATGTGATCGCCGGCATTCGCGAGCTCCAGGCAGCCAAGGTGGGAGACACCATCACCCTGATCAAGCCGGGCACTGGTGGCGCCGCATTCACCGCGACCCAGGCATTGCCCGGTTTCAAGGAGATTCAGCCGCAGGTATTTGCCGGCCTGTACCCGACCGAGGCCAACCAGTACGAGGGCCTGCGCGACAGCCTGGAAAAGCTCAAGCTCAACGACTCGTCGCTGCACTACGAGCCTGAAGTCTCGCAGGCCTTGGGCTTCGGCTTTCGCTGTGGTTTTCTTGGCCTGCTCCACATGGAAATCGTGCAGGAGCGGCTTGAGCGCGAATTTGACCAAGATCTGATCACGACAGCCCCGAGCGTCGTCTACCAGGTTGTCAAGGCCGACGGCAGCGTGGTGATGGTCGAGAACCCGTCGAAATTGCCGGAACAAAGCCGGACCGAGGAAATCCGCGAGCCGATAGTGACGGTCCGCCTGTACATGCCGCAGGAATATGTGGGCGGTGTGATGACGCTGGCCAACCAGAAGCGCGGCGTCCAACTCAACATGTCCTACCACGGGCGCCAGGTCATGCTGACCTATGAGATACCGCTGGGCGAGATCGTGCTGGACTTCTTCGACAAGCTCAAGTCGGTCAGCCGCGGCTATGCGTCGATGGACTACGAGTTCAAGGAATACCGCGCTGCCGACGTCGTCAAGGTCGATATCCTGCTCAACGGCGAGAAGGTCGACGCGCTGTCCATCATCGTCCATCGCTCGCAGTCGCAGTACCGCGCTCGGGCGGTCGTCGCAAAGATGCGTGAGACGATTTCGCGCCAGATGTACGACGTGGCGATTCAGGCTGCGATTGGCGCCAATATCATCGCCCGTGAGACAATCAAGGCGCTACGAAAGAACGTTTTGGCCAAGTGTTATGGCGGCGATATTTCGCGCAAACGCAAACTCCTTGAAAAGCAAAAAGCAGGCAAGAAACGAATGAAGCAAATTGGATCGGTTGAGGTTCCCCAGGAGGCATTCCTGGCGATCTTGCAGGTGGACGGATGATGCAGTCGCTGACCGCTCTGGTGCTGGCGGCATTTGCAGCCTATGCCGGCGCCTGGTATCTGGGAAAAGTTGATGGAAACTTTGCCCTGCTGCTGTTCCTGGCGACGCTGGTCACTGGCGTCTACTGGCTCGCCGAGCGTTTCTATTTTTTGCCGCAGCGCCAGCGTAGCGCGCTGGCGCTTGAGTCGCAGCGGGTAACTCGGCGCGCGGACCTCGCGCGCATGGGGGTCAGCCAGGTCGACGGTGCGCTTTCGTCGGACAAGTCCAGCGCGCTGGCGCAGCCCTGGTGGCTGGACTGGCCTGCGGGCCTG
>CAISIP010000343.1 GCA_903885415.1 uncultured beta proteobacterium | reverse complement strand
GGGCAAAGCAGCGCCATGCAGGAGCAGCGCGTTAACGCGCGCTACCTTGCGGGTATTGCGCTGCCCGAGGCGCTGGTGCTTCGACATTGGAACAGCGGCGCAGACGGCGACAGGCCGATGCAGGCGGCGATGGCGGGCCACGACCTGGTGGTGGTGGCAACGCCGATGGCGGCGTTGCGCTCGGTGCTGCAGCAACTGCGCGGCGTGAGCGCACCCGTGGTTTGGCTGTGCAAGGGGGTCGAAAAGCCAGTCGCCGCAGACGGCGCACCGGGACTCGAGCCGCTGGGTTTGCTCGGGCATGAAGTGCTCGCCCAGACCGCACCGGGTCTGCATGCCGGCGTTCTCAGCGGGCCCAGTTTTGCGCAGGAGGTCGCCCGCGGCCAGCCCACCGCGCTGGTTGCAGCCAGCGCCGACCCGGCAGTCCGCGCTGCGTTGCTGCAGGCATTTCACAGCGCCAGCCTGCGCGTCTATGGCAGCGACGACGTGGTCGGGGTCGAGGTGGGCGGCGCGGTGAAGAACGTGCTGGCGATCGCCACCGGTTTGTGTGACGGCCTGGCCTTAGGCCTGAACGCCCGCGCCGCGCTGATCACCCGCGGATTGCACGAAATGACGCGGCTTGGCGTTGCCTTGGGCGCGCGCGCGGAGACCTTCATGGGCCTGAGTGGTCTGGGCGATCTGGTGCTCACCGCCACCGGAGATCTTTCGCGTAACCGCCGGGTCGGGCTGGCGCTTGCGCAGGGGCAGGGTCTGGCGCAGGCTGTGCAGGCGCTCGGCCATGTGGCAGAAGGCGTCTACTGCGCGCACACGCTGGTCAGGCGCGCGCAGCGACTGGCGGTCGAGACGCCGATTTGCAGCGCCGTTGACGCGCTGCTAGCGGGCCGCATCGGGCCGCAGCAGGTACTGGCCGAGCTGATGGGACGCGTTGCCCGCAACGAGGCCTGAAAGCTCAGACGACGTTGTAGGCCAGGCGCACATAGATCGGCGCGAAGGATTCCGCCTGGGTTATCTCGATCAGCGTTTCCTTGCCCAGTTCCAGCAATGCCAGAAAAGTGACGACCAGCACCGGTGCACCCTGTTGGGGGTCGAACAGTTTTTCGAACTCGACGAATTTCTGGCCCTGCAGGCGGCGCAGCACGATGCCCATGTGTTCGCGCACCGACAGCTCCTCGCGCGTGATGTGGTGGTGTTGCACCAGCCGGGCGCGCCTGAGGATATCCTGCCACGCCTGTTGCAGGTCGCCCAGATGGACCTCGGGGAAACGCGGCTGCAGCGACTGCTCGATATGTACCTGGGCCTTGAGAAAATCGCGGCCTGACTGCGGCACCGCGTTGAGCGCGGCAGCGGCGAGCTTGATCTGCTCGTACTCCAGCAGCCGGCGTACCAGTTCCGCGCGCGGGTCCTCCACCTCTTGGCCCTGCGCGGTCTTGCGCGGCGGCAGCAGCATGCGCGACTTTATTTCAATCAACATCGCCGCCATCAGCAGGTACTCGGCGGCAAGTTCCAGATTGCGGCCCCGGATCTCATCCACATAGACCAGGTACTGCCGGGTGACGCCCGCCATCGGTATGTCGAGGATGTTGAAATTCTGTTTGCGTATCAGGTACAACAGAAAGTCAAGTGGCCCCTCGAAGGCCTCTAGGAAAACCTCCAGCGCGTCCGGCGGTATGTAGAGGTCGTGCGGCATCGAAAACAGCGGCTCGCCGTAAAGCCGCGCCAGCGCGACCTGGTCGACGACCTGTGGCATGGCGGCCGCAGCGGCGGCCGTCTGCGCCGGATGCAGGCGGTCAGTCGTCAATACCATGGGGGACTGCTGTATGTCGCTGCGCGGCTGGCGCTACTGGAGGGCTCGCGGGCAGCGGGCCTACTTCGATTCGGTCTGGTAGACGTAGGGCTGCTGCGCGACCCTGGCTTGTGCGTAGGCGTTCCAGGCGCTGCGGTCGACGGCCTTGTCCCACAGCATCTCGCGGCCATGGCGCTGGCGGTCCTCCAAGTCGGGCTGATTGCGCTTGAGTTCGGCGATGAAGCCGGTGATGTCTGACTGGTAGTGCGGGCGGCGAAATAATGACATGGACGTGGACCTCTGGGGGCGATTTTACAGGCTCCGGTCGGTGCGACGCCGCACCGCGAACCCACCCCTAGGCCTCCTGGGCCAGCGCCACCGCCAGCGCCGCCGTCAGGTCGGGCTGCAAGTCCACCGGCGCCATCAACTGCAGCACGCCGGTGCGGCGCGCTATGTCCAGGGGCTGGTGGTTAAGCCCGCACAGGACAAGGCGAAGTCGCTGCTTCTGGCAAGTGCGGATCAACTGCAGCAGGCTGTCGGCGCCCGACGAGTCGATATAGATGATGTGCTTCAGGTCCAGCACCAGCGCGACGCTGGGTCGACTCTGCGCCAACCCGTCGACCAGTTGGGTGGCGCCAAAAAATAGTGCCCCGTACAGGCGGAAGACGGTGACCTGTCCATCCTTTCCCTGCAGCAGCGGAGCCTCCCGTGCGTCCACACGTTCGCAGCGCGACAGGCTCGATATGCGGTAGATGAACGTGATGCAGGCGGCGAACAGGCCGACCTCGATCGCCACCGTCAGGTCGACCACCACCGTCAGGACGAAGACCGCCAGCAGGCTGACGCGGTAGGGCAGGCGGAACTGGCGCAGTTCCCAAAATGCGCGCCAATGTCCCATGTTCCAGGCCACAAAAAGCAAGATGGCGGCCAACGCGGCCAGTGGCACATGGTGCGCCAACGGGGCCGCTAGCAGCATCACGAGCAGCAGGGCCACGGCGTGCACCATGCCTGCGACGGGACTGGTGGCGCCGCTCTTGGCATTGGTGACGGTGCGCGCGATCGTTCCGGTGGCTGGCATTCCGCCAAAAAATGGCGTGACGAAGTTGGCGATTCCTTGCGCCATGAGTTCCTGGTTGGGGTCGTGGCGGTCGCCGATGATACCGTCGGCAACGTGCGCGCACAGCAGGGACTCGATGGCGCCCAACACAGCCAGCGTGAGCGTTGGCATCACCAGCAGGCGCGCCGAATCCCAGGAGAAAACCGGCCACTGCAGTCCCGGCAGGCTCGAGGGAATTCCGCCAAAGCGGCTGCCGATGGTGTCCACCTGCAGTCCCAGCGCGGCCACCGCGACGCTTGCCAGCAGCAGCGCGACCACCGACCCCGGAACCAGCGCCAGCACCCTGAACCGGGGCCGCTTGCTGCAGATCTTTGGCATCATCGCCTGCCACCCCACGATCAGTGCCAGACAGGCCAGTGCCAGTGCCAGGGCCTGGACATTGAGGGTGTCGATGGCACCGGCCAGCACGCCCAGCATGCCGAAGAAGTGGGCCGGAACCGGCCCGGTGACCAGCCCGAGGAAGTCGCGGATTTGCGAGATGGCGATTAGCACCGCAATGCCGTTGGTGAACCCGATCACCACCGCCACCGGAACGAAGCGGATCAGCGTGCCCAGCTTGAGCCATCCCATCAGGAACAGCAGCACGCCCGACATGGCCGTGGCCAGTACCAGATTGGCCACGCCGTAGCGCTCGACGATTCCATAGACGATGACGATGAAGGCGCCTGCGGGTCCGCCAATTTGTACCCGGCTGCCGCCGAGCGCCGATATCAGAAAGCCACCGATGATGGCGGTGACCAGCCCCGCTTCGGGCTTGAGCCCGCTGGCGATCGCAAACGCCATCGCCAGCGGCAGCGCAACCGCCGCGACCGTCAGGCCGGCTCCGATGTCGCGTGCGAGACGGGCGCCATCGTAGCCCGACGCCAATTCCGCCAGTCGGGGGCGGAATTGGAAATGGGGTAGGGCCATGGGGCGACCCTAGCGGACCCGCATGCCGGGCAACGCGCCGGCGGACGGCTCCAGCAGATAGATTCCCGGATGGGCCTTGCCGTCGGCATGGCCAGCAGCCAGCACCATCCCCTCGCTGACACCAAATTTCATTTTGCGCGGCGCCAGATTGGCGACCATCAGCGTCAACTTCCCGACCAGATCCTGCGGCTGGTAGGCGCTGGCGATGCCGCTGAAGACATTGCGCGTCCTGGCCTCACCGACGTCGAGCGTCAGGCGCAGCAGTTTGGTCGAGCCTTCCACGCGCTGGCAGTCTACGATCCGCGCAATGCGCAGGTCGGTCTTCATCAGGTCGTCGACGCCGATGGGCGGCGCGATGGCCTCGCCACCGGGAAACGCCGCCGGTTCTGGGGGCGCCGCTTCAACTGGCGCTTCAACTGGCGCTTCAAACAGCGCCGCCAGCTGCTGGAGTTCGACCCGCTGCATCAGGTGCCGGTAGTCGCCGACCCGGTGTCCCCCTCCCATCGGCTCCAGCGCGTTGCCCCAGTCCAGCGCCGCGCAGCCCAAAAAGGCCTCCACCTCGGCGGCGACCGCGGGCAGTATCGGTTTGAGGCAGGCCGTCATCACGCGAAACATTTCCAGGCACAGCGAACTGACCGCCGCCGCGGGCTGGATCTCACCTTGCCGGACCAGCTTCCAGGGCGCGGCGGCGTCGAACATCAGGTTGACCTGGTCGGCGAAGGCCATGATCTCGCGCACCGCCTTGGCAAACTCGCGCGCCTCAAGCAGCTCGCGCACCTGCGCTACCAGTCCGGGTGCGTCGAGCTGCGCCTGCGATGGGGCTGCGACCAGTTCGCCAGCGTTCAGGAATTTCACCGCCCGCGATGCGATGTTGATGTACTTTCCCACCAGGTCGCTGTTGACCCGGGCCATGAAGTCGTCGGGGACGAACTCGATGTCCTCGTTGCGCGCGCTGAGCTTGGCGGCGATGTAGTAGCGCAGCCATTGCGGGTTCATTCCAAGGCGCAGGTATTTCAGCGGGTCCAGTCCGGTGCCGCGGCTCTTGCTCATCTTCTCGGCATTGACGGTCAGGAAACCGTGCACATGCACCGCGTTCGGCGTCTTGCGGCCGCTGAAATGCAGCAAGGCGGGCCAGAACAGTGTGTGAAAAGTGATGATGTCCTTACCGATGAAGTGGTACTGCTCCAGCGCCGGGTTGGCCATGAAGGCCTCGTAGTCGACGCCGATGCGGTCGAGGTGGTTCTTGAGCGAAGCCAGGTAGCCAATCGGCGCGTCAAGCCAGACGTAGAAATACTTGCCGGGTGCGCCCGGAATCTCGATGCCGAAGTAGGGCGCGTCGCGGCTGATGTCCCAGTCGCCGAGTTCGCGACGTCCGGCCTCGTCGGGCGCCAGCCACTCTTTGATCTTGTTGTAGACCTCGGCTTGCAGTCGCGGTTGGCCGCGAGCGTCTGTTCCCTGGCTCCACTGCTCCAGGAAGGCGGCGCAGCGCGGGTCGGACAGCTTGAAGAAGAAATGCTCCGAGTTGCGCAGCACCGGAGTCGCCCCGCTGAGCGCCGAGTAGGGGTGCTTGAGATCGGTCGGGCTGTAGACCGCACCGCAGGACTCGCAGTTGTCGCCGTACTGGTCCTTGGCGCCGCATTTGGGGCACTCGCCCTTGATGAAGCGATCGGGCAGGAACATGTTTTTGTCGGTGTCGAAGAACTGCTCGACGACGCGCGAGCTGATCAGTCCGGCACGCTGCAGATCGAGGTAGATGGCCTGCGCAAGCTGGTGGTTCTCGGGCGCGTCGGTGGAGTGCCAGTTGTCGAAGCTGATCTGAAATCCGTCCAGATAAGGCTTGCGGCCGGCCGCTATGTCGGCTACAAACTGCTGCGGCGACTTGCCGGCCTTCTCGGCGGCGATCATGATCGGCGCGCCGTGCGCATCGTCGGCGCAGACGAAGTGCACAAGGTTAGCCCCCATCCGCTGGTGCCGAACCCAGATGTCGGCCTGGATGTACTCCATCATGTGACCGATGTGCATCGGTCCATTGGCGTAGGGCAGGGCGGTGGTCACGAAAAGTGTGCGTTGCATCGGGGATTTGCGCAGTTGGGGGGCGTCTGGCTGCGAGAGCGCAGGCGCCGATTTTAGTCGGCTGGCCCAGCCTGCACCGGCCGCACGCCGGGCGCTGCGCATGCTGGCCCGGGCGGGGCGCGATCAGGGTGCGCCGTGTGGGAATCGCTGCGCAAAATCCGCACCGGCCGCTGTTCGATAGACTAGGGCGCTTCAGGAGACACAAGAATGGCAGTGACAGAGCAGCAGGTGATGGACGCGATTAAGGGCGTTAACGATCCCAACACCGGGCGCGACTTTGTGTCGGCCCGGGCGATCAAGAACATGAACGTGGTCGACGGGGATGTCGCCTTTGAGCTCGAACTCGGCTACCCCGCCAAGAGCCAAGTGGCGGATATGCGCAAGGCGCTGGTGGGCGCCGTGCGTGGCCTGCCCGGGGTCCACAACGTGTCGGTGAACATCAGCACCAAGATCAGCGCGCACGCGGTGCAGCGCGGCGTGCAACTGCTCCCCGGGGTGAAGAATATCGTCGCCGTCGCTTCGGGCAAGGGCGGCGTCGGCAAGAGCACGACCGCCGTTAATCTGGCGCTGGCACTGGCGGCAGAGGGCGCCAGCGTCGGGTTGCTCGACGCCGACATCTACGGACCCAGCGTTCCGATGATGATGGGAATCAGCGGCAAGCCCGAGAGTGACGACGGCAAGACCATGGACCCGCTGGAGAACTACGGCGTGCAGGTGATGTCGATCGGATTTCTGGTCGCGCAGGACGAGGCGATGATCTGGCGCGGGCCGATGGCCACCCAGGCGCTCGAGCAATTGCTGCGCCAGACTAATTGGCGCGAACTTGACTACCTGATCGTCGATATGCCGCCCGGAACCGGCGACATTCAACTGACCCTGAGCCAGCGCGTTCCGATGACCGGCGCCGTGATCGTCACGACGCCGCAGGATATCGCACTGCTTGACGCGCGCAAGGGAATCAAGATGTTCGAGAAGGTGGGCGTCCCGATACTGGGCATCGTCGAGAACATGGCGGCGCACGTGTGCAGCCACTGCGGCCATGTCGAACATGTCTTTGGTGCCGACGGCGGCAAGCGCATGGCCGCCGAATACACGATGGCGTACCTGGGCGCGCTGCCGCTGAACATGCAGATACGACTTCAGGCCGACAACGGACGCCCCAGCGTGGTCGCCGAGCCCGAAGGTGAGGTGGCGGCGATCTACAAGGCGGTCGCGCGTCAGGTGGCGGTGGCTATCGCCGCCAAGAACCGCGACTTCTCGTCCAAGTTTCCGTCGATCAAGATATCCAAAGAGACCTGAGCCGCCGATGTCTGAATCCAGCCACGCGTGCAGGTTGAATTTGGACAGGGCCGCACGAACGCAGCTGCGCCAAGGCGATGGCGTGTGCGCATGAGTCGGCGACCTTGCACCAGCGTTGCCGTCGTGATGCGCCACGAGCGCATCAGCGGGCCCGCAAGCCGGTGGCAGTCCTGGCGATGGGTGCTGGCCGACGTGGTCGAAAACGAATTGGGATTTGGCGAGCAAGCGCGCTTGCTATACCAAAGCGAATCCGAGCAGCGCTGGCTGCACCCAGGCTTTCTGGTGGAACTCTTCACCGACGATGCGGAAGGCTACTACCTCAACGTGACGACCGACGCGCCCTGCTGGTTCGTCCTTTGGCGGATGGACGAAGCGCCGGCGCAAGGGAAGGACCCGATGGCCCGGCCTGCAGCAGTCAGCCTGAGCTACCACGACGCTGGTCGTTGGCTCGACGCGCAGGAGAGCGTTGAACAGGTGCCGGCGCCCGCCGAGATCGTTGCATGGTTGCGGGCCTTTGTGGACGAGCACCATGTGGCAGAACCCAAGCGGCGCAAGCGGCCCGAAAGCTTCAAGCCGTTGACCGACCGGTTTGGCCGGCCCGTGTCGATCAGCACCGACAAATCGGGTCGCGGCGGCCATGGCTGAAGGATTTCTGGGTCGCTGGTCGCAGCGCAAGCAGCAGGTGCGCTCGGGCAGGCAGCCTGAGGATCCGCTGGTCGAAGCCGACTCCCCTGCTGGCGTCGAACTGCCCCCGGCGCCGGTTCCGGAACCGGATCCCGGCGCGGGCACTGCCGCCGGGGACGCAGCCGCTGAAGGCGAGGCCGCGCCGGCCCCCACGCTGGTGGACGTGCAGGGACTCACGCCGGAGTCTGACTTCAAGCCCTTTGTCGGGCGCAGCGTGGCGCCTGAAGTTCGCAATGCGGCGATGAAAAAACTTTTCACCGATCCCCATTTCAATGTGATGGACCGGCTCGACACCTATATCGACGACTACTCGATCGCCGACCCGATTCCAGAGGCGATGCTGCGGCAAATGGTCGGCGCCAAGTTTCTCCATTTGTTCGACGACGACCACGACGCCGTCAGCGCGCTTGACGCGGACGCCGCCGGCCCAGCCACAGGCGCGTCGTCAGCGCCCGACGCGGACGTCCCATCGACTCAGGGCCAAGCCGCCGACCCCCTCCCATCCAACCCCGCCAGGCCACACCATGACAACCCTGATTTGTGACTGCAACCAGACCATGGCGCTCGACGCTGTGGCGTTGGGGACCGCGCTCAACGAAAGCCTGACGCTGCATTCGACACTTTGCCGGCGCGACGCCGGCGCCTTTGTCCGCGCTGCCGAGTCGGGTGAGGAACTGGTGGTCGCCTGCACGCAGGAAAAGCGATTGTTCTCGGAGCTGGCGACACAAAGCGCCCCGAGCAGCGCGCCGATTCGCTTTGTCAATATTCGCGAGACCGGCGGCTGGAGCAAGGACGGCGCCAAGGCCAGCGCCAAGATCGCTGCACTGCTCGCCGCAGCGCATTTGCCAGATTCCGAGGCTGTCGCAACGGTCAGTTTCAAGAGCACCGGGCGGTTGCTGGTGATCGGCGGGCTTGCCAGCGCCGAACGCGCAGCAGAACTACTGGGAGATGGGTTCGACACCACCTTGTTCACCCAGGGCGCGGGCGACGCGGGTGCCATGCAGGAGCGACGATACCCGGTACTCGGCGGCAGGATCGATGCGCTCACCGGATGGCTGGGTGCTTTTGAGCTCAAATGGACGCGCGATAACGCCATCGATCTGGACCTGTGCACCCGCTGCAACGCCTGCCTGGCGGTATGCCCCGAAGGGGCCATCGGCCTCGATTACCAGATCGATATGGGCTTATGCAAGTCGCACCGCGCCTGCGTCACGATCTGCAAGGCGGCCGGGGCGATCGACTTCAGCCGACCCGTCGAGTCTTTCAGCGAAACTTTTGACTTGGTGCTGGATCTGCGTCCAACGCCGGCGTTCAGCCAGCACGCTTTGCCGCAAGGCTACCTGCGTTGGGACGGCCGCGACGCCGGGCCCCTGATGCAATTGCGCGGCCTTGTCGGCGAGTTCGAAAAGCCAAAATTCTTCGTCTACAAGCAAAAGCTTTGCGCGCACAGCCGCAACGAGAAGATCGGCTGCAATGCCTGCGTCGACGTCTGCTCGGCGTCGGCGATCAGCAGCGACCGCTCCCGCCAGCAGATCAAGGTCAACCCCAGCCTGTGCGTGGGCTGCGGCAGTTGCACCACGGTGTGCCCGAGCGGCGCCCTGAGCTTCGCCTATCCGCGCGCCAGCGAGCAGGGCGTGCGGATCAAGACCTTGTTGGCAACCTATGCCCGCTGCGGCGGCAAAGACGCGGCGCTGC
The DNA here is from genome assembly GCA_903885415.1 of uncultured beta proteobacterium. Lineage (GTDB taxonomy): Bacteria > Pseudomonadota > Gammaproteobacteria > Burkholderiales > Burkholderiaceae_C > CAISIP01. Next base: position 7,923 of record CAISIP010000343.1, on the reverse strand, counting down.
TGCTGCACAGCCAGCAGGCTGGAACGGCCATCATCGGCGACCTGGGCCGTGCGGCGCGACTCGACCCGCAGACCCATGGCGTACCGGCGCGGGTGATGCCGCTGGCCCTGTGGCATACCGCTTCGCTGGGCCTTGAACTCTGGTTGTCGGCCATCGCCTACGGAGCCTCGCAAGTCTGGGTGCTGATGACGCAGGAGGAGGCGCCGCAATACCACCAGGCGCTGCAGGAACAGATGGCGCTGGGGCAGGCGATCCTCAGCGGACTGGGGTACCAGGGAACCCATTTCCGACTGCTGCACGCCAGGGACGCGCGCGACCTGGCGTCGCTCGACCGCGACCTGCGGGAGCCGCCGGCGCAGGGCGTCGCGCGCGCTGCCAGTTTTGCCGCACAGGCGGAAAAGCGCGCGACGCTGGAACTCGCACTCGAGCACCTGATCGCGCAGGCGCCGGCCCGCGCTGAAATGATCACGCTGCCGGCTTCAGGTTCTCCGCTGGGGGCGCTGGCGCTTGACAAGGAGGCGTGCACGCTGTGCCTGAGCTGCGTGAACGCCTGCCCGGCGGGCGCGCTGCAGGACAACGCGCAGGCGCCCGAGCTCCGTTTCATCGAGAAGAATTGCGTCCAGTGCGGGCTGTGCGTCAGCACCTGTCCCGAGAACGCGCTGCGCCTGATTCCGCGGCTGAACCTGGCGCCGCAGCGCAAGGAGGCGGTGCTCATCAACGCGATGCAGCCCTACGCCTGCGTACGATGCGGCAAGGCTTTTGGGACGCTCAAGGCGATCGAGGCGATGCTCGGCAAACTGGCCGGCCACAGCATGTTCCAGGGTGCAGCAGCCGAGCGCCTGAAGATGTGCGGCGACTGCAGAGTGATCGATATCTATTCGGCCGACAATGAAGCCAAGATAACGGAGCTCTAGCCATGACACTAGCGCCCCTGCCAGCGCAAAGCAGCGCACTCGACGAAGAGACCGCGCGCGCGGAAATCTATGGACTGTTGTCGGCGCTCTTTTATGCGCCGCCTGCGGCCGGCTTGATGGCGCAGTTGCGCGTGGCTGCCACCGAAGCCCCTGCGGCCGGCGCTTTCCTAGAGGAGCCTTGGCGCGCCTTGGTGGGCGTTGCCCGGTCGATCAGCGACCAGGCGGTGCAAAGCGAATACGACACCTTGTTCGGCGGCACCGGAAAGCCTGCGGTGTACCTGTACGGATCGCATTTCCTGAGCGGATTTTTGAATGAAAAGCCACTGGCCCGGCTGCGGACCGAACTCGCCAGCCTGGGGCTGACGCGCGACGACGCTATGTCCGAGACCGAAGACCACTTTGCTTATCTGTGCGAGGTGATGCGTTATCTGATTGCCGGTGACGATGTGGCGGTGGCCAATCTCACGCGCCAGCGCGCCTTCTTTGCGGCCCACCTGCAGCCATGGGTGTTGCGTATGTGCGACGACATCCAACAGCACCCCGAGGCCCTTTTCTACGCCTGCCTGGCGCAGTTCACCCGGTCTTTTGTAGGCGTCGAAATCCAGGGATTCGACATGCTCGACTGAGTCTCGAGTCTAGGGGTTTACGCTAGGGTGGGGGTTTTCGCTCCAATGCGGAGCGAAATAGGTCCAGTATTCGCATATTGTTTGTATATACTGGTTCATAGGGGTATGCACGGCTATTCCTAGGCTATTCCTAGTCACCAGGCTATTCCTAGCCACCACCGCATTGGAGACGCAGCATGGGTCAATCGAATTCCGGTGTTTCGCGCCGCAGCCTTTTTGTCGGCGCGGGCACTGCAGGCGCGTTGGCCGCGGCGGTACGTTTGATACCCGCGGCGCCAGTCGCCGGAACCCCGGCCGCGCTGGCGCTCAAGCCCGCTCCTGAACGCGGTGGCGGATATACGCTGAGCGCGCACGTCAAGCAGTATTACAAGACGACGCTGGTCTGACCACCGACGGGTACGCGTACCGAGACACCATCGCCTACACGGCTGCTATTGGAGAGTCCCATGTTGCTGACAAGAAAAACACCTTCTACCGATGGCGCTGCGCGCTCTCCTTTCGTCCACAGCCTGCGCCGGGGCCTGTCGCACAGCCTGCCGACGATGGACCGGCGCGCTTTCCTGCGCCGATCGGGCCTTGGTGTGGGTGTCGGCATCGCGGTGTCGCAGCTATCGCTGGTGAAAAAGGCCGATGCGGCCCAAGGCGCTGCCGCTATCGGTGAAGGCAAGATCGAAGTCAAACGGACGGTGTGCAGCCACTGTTCGGTCGGCTGTGCGGTCGATGCGGTGGTTGAGAACGGTGTATGGGTGCGGCAGGAACCGGTGTTCGATTCGCCGATCAATCTGGGCGCGCATTGCGCCAAGGGCGCGGCGTTGCGCGAGCATGGTCATGGCGAGTTCCGGCTGCGCTATCCGATGAAGCTGGTCGACGGCAAGTACCAGCGCATCAGCTGGGATACGGCGCTCAATGAGATCAGCGCCAAGCTGATTGAACTGCGCAAGGCCAGCGGGCCCGATGCGATCTACTGGATCGGGTCGTCCAAGCACAGCAACGAGCAGGCGTATCTGATGCGCAAGTTTGTCAGCTTCTGGGGCAGCAACAACTGCGACCATCAGGCGCGCATCTGCCACTCGACCACCGTCGCCGGCGTTGCCAACACCTGGGGTTATGGCGCGATGACCAATTCGTACAACGACATGCAGAACAGCAAGGTCGCCCTGTACATCGGCTCCAACGCTGCCGAGGCGCACCCGGTCAGCCTGCTGCACATGTTGCACGCCAAGGAAAACGGCACCAAGATGATCGTCGTCGACCCGCGTTTCACGCGTACGGCGGCGAAGGCCGACGAATTTGTTCGGATCCGTTCCGGATCGGACATAGCGTTCCTGTTCGGCTTGCTGTACCACATTTTCAAGAATGGATGGGAAGACAAGAAGTACATCAGCGACCGCGTCTTCGGTATGGAGAAGGTCAAGGAAGATGTGCTCGCCAAGTGGACGCCGGACAAGGTGGAGGAGGCCTGCGGCGTCAAGGAAGAGCAGATGGTCCGTGTTGCGACCATGCTCAACCAGCACCGGCCCGGAACCATCGTCTGGTGCATGGGCCAGACCCAACACACGACCGGCAACGCGATGGTGCGGGCTTCGTGCATTTTGCAGCTGGCGCTGGGCAATATCGGAAAGTCCGGCGGCGGCGCCAACATTTTCCGCGGCCATGACAATGTGCAGGGTGCTACCGACGTCGGGCCGAACCCGGACTCGTTGCCCGGTTACTACGGCATCGTTGAGGGATCCTGGAAGCATTTCGCCAAGGCTTGGGGCGTCGATTTCGAGTGGATCAAGGGCCGCTTTGCTGCGCCCGCCATGATGAGCAAGCCCGGCATGACGGTGTCGCGCTGGATCGACGGCGTGCTGGAAAAGAACGAACTGATCGACCAGGATTCGAACCTGCGCGGCGTCTTTTATTGGGGCCACGCGCCCAATTCACAGACCCGCGGTCTGGAGATGAAACGCGCGATGGACAAGTTGGACTTGCTCGTTGTCGTCGACCCCTATCCCTCTGCCACCGCGTCGATGGCGGCGATGCCTGGCAAGCCGGAGGACCTGAACCCGAATCGTGCGGTTTACCTGTTGCCGGCAGCCACCCAGTTCGAGACCAGCGGTTCGGTAACGGCGTCGAACCGTTCAATTCAGTGGCGTGAAAAAGTGATAGAGCCGTTGTGGGAAAGCCGCAGCGACCACATGATCATGCACCAGTTCGCCGAGAAGCTTGGCTTTGGCAAGGAGTTGTCGAAGAACTTCAAGATGCAAAAGGTCAAGGGACTCGACGAACCGGTTCCCGAAGACATACTCCGCGAGATCAACAAGTCGGTCTGGACCATTGGCTACACCGGTCAGAGCCCGGAACGGCTTAAGGCGCATATGCGCAATATGCACCTGTTTGACGTCAAGACGCTCAGGGCCAAGGGCGGCATCGACAAGGAAACCGGATACGACTTCACCGGTGACTATTTCGGACTGCCCTGGCCTTGTTTTGGCACGCCGGGACTGAAGCATCCCGGATCGCCCAATTTGTACGACACCTCCAAGCATGTGATGGATGGGGGCGGCAACTTCCGCGCCAATTTCGGCGTCGAGCGCGAAGGCAAGAGCTTGCTGGCTGAAGATGGGTCCCACTCTTTGGGCGCCGACATCACGACCGGCTACCCCGAACTCGACCATCTTCTTCTGAAGAAGTTGGGCTGGTGGGACGAACTGACCGAGCCTGAAAAGGCGGCAGCCGAAGGCAAGAACTGGAAGACCGACTCGTCGGGTGGGATGATCCGGGTTTTCATGCAGAACCACGGCTGTTATCCCTTTGGCAACGCCAAGGCGCGCGCAGTCGTCTGGAACTTCCCCGACGCGATTCCGCAGCACCGTGAACCACTCTACGGCAACCGGGCCGACCTGCAGGCCAAGTATCCAACGCACGATGACAAGAAAGCGTTCTGGCGGCTGCCGACCTTGTTCAAAACGGTGCAGCAGAAAAACATCGCCGACAAGATCCACGAGAAGTTCCCGCTGGTCATGACCTCGGGCCGACTCGTCGAATACGAGGGCGGCGGCGAGGAGACCCGATCCAACCCCTGGCTGGCCGAACTGCAGCAGGAGATGTTCATAGAAATCAACCCCAAGGTCGCAGCGGATAAGGGTATCCGCAACGGCGAGCGTGCCTGGGTGTCGACGCCCACCGGCGCCCGACTCAATGTGCAGGCGATGGTGACCGAGCGTGTCGGGCCCGACACGGTGTTCATGCCCTTTCACTTTTCGGGCCGCTGGCAAGGGGCCGACATGCTGGCCTACTACCCGTCGGGTGCGGCCCCGGTGGTGCGTGGCGAGGCCGTCAATACGGCAACCACCTACGGGTACGACAGCGTGACCATGATGCAGGAGACCAAGACCACGGTCTGCAATGTAGAGAAAGCCTGAGGTTTCGCAGCAACCAACCCGCAACGGCGATGCTGCCAGCAGCGGATACGAGGAGTTCAAGATGGCCCGGATGAAATTTGTCTGCGACGCTGAGCGCTGCATTGAGTGCAATGGCTGCGTAACCGCTTGCAAGAACGAGCACGAGGTTCCCTGGGGCGTCAACCGTCGACGGGTGGTGACGCTCAACGACGGCGTTCCAGGCGAGAAGTCGATCTCGGTGGCGTGCATGCACTGCAGCGATGCGCCTTGCATGGCGGTTTGCCCGGTTAACTGTTTTTATCGCACCGACGAGGGCGTGGTATTGCACGACAAGGACGTCTGCATCGGCTGCGGCTACTGCTCCTACGCCTGCCCCTTTGGCGCGCCGCAGTTCCCGTCGCAAGGAAGCTTTGGCGTTCGGGGCAAGATGGACAAGTGCACCTTCTGCGCCGGCGGGCCCGAGGAAAATGGCAGCCAGGCGGAGTTCGAAAAATACGGACGCAATCGGCTGGCAGAAGGTAAGTTGCCGGTTTGTGCCGAGATGTGCTCTACCAAAGCGCTGATCGCCGGCGACGGCGACGTGGTTGCCGACATATTCCGTAACCGGGTTCTCAAGCGCGGCAAGGGCGCCGAAGTATGGGGCTGGGGAACGGCCTATGGGTCCAAACAGGCGGGCCAACCGGCCACCACAGGCGTGAAATCATGAGGCGCCCGATCCTGATGGCCTTCGCCTTGCTTGCGCTGACCGCTTGTGGCGAGAAGCCGCAGACTTTGGGCAGCCCCAAGAGCGACGCGGCCCCTTACACCGGCACCGGAAAGCCCTATGCCGAAAGTGGCTGGAAAGCAGGAGACAGGACGAGTTGGGAGTCCCAGCTCAAGGCCCGCACACAGCAGGGGCAAAACGATTACAACCGGATGAATTGAGGGGAGACCCTGATGAAAAAATCATTCGCCGTCGCCCTGATGTCGGTGCTCTTGTGCGCCAGCGTCTGGGCGCAGACCAAGGCGGTCGGCGCATCGGTTGCGGCCTCCGCAGCCCCTGCGGTGGTCGCCCCTGGCTCCATACAGGATCAGAACATCCTGAGCGTCAAACCCGATGCAGACCTAGAGCCGGGCTATGCGGCGCAGAGCAACGGCGAGCGCGCCAAGGTGCAGCCCGGCAATAACGCGCCGATGTGGCGACAGGTCGGCTCCGGCCTGACTGGCTACAGCAGCCTGCCGACACCCGAAGCGGGCAACCTGATTCAGCCTGCCGTGCAGTACCCTGGCGCTACCAAGACCACCGCCGGAGAAGCCTGGCGCCAGGTGCGCAACAGCCGCATCATTCCCTACGGGGCGGCGCTGCTGCTGATCGTCGTCGTGGCCATTGCGCTGTTTTACTGGCGCAAGGGCAGCCTGCCGCTGCATGGCGCCGAGACGGGCCGTCGGATAGAGCGCTTTACGGCTTTTGAACGTTCTGCGCACTGGACCAATGCGATCGCCTTCTGCACGCTGGCGATTTCCGGCCTGGTGATGGCCTTTGGCAAGTTCTTCTTGCTGCCGGTGTTGGGCGCGACGCTGTTCGGCTTCCTGACCTACTTGCTTAAGAACGCGCACAATTTTGCCGGCCCGCTGTTTGCCGTGTCGCTGGTCGTCGTCATCCTTACCTTCGTCAAGGACAACCTGCCCAGGGGAGAAGACCTGGCCTGGCTGGCGCGGGGCGGCGGCCTGTTTTCCGGCAAGGAAGTGGCCTCGCACCGCTTCAACGCGGGCGAGAAGCTGCTCTTCTGGGGCGGCGTATTTGTGCTGGGTCTGATCGTCGTCGGATCCGGGTTGCTGCTTGACAAGCTGCTGCCGGGACTGCTGTACGAGCGCGCGACGATGCAGGTCAGTCATATGGTCCACGCGGCCGCAGCGATGCTGATGATGGCGATGTTCCTGGGCCATATTTACATGGGAACGATCGGCATGCAGGGCGCCTACAAGGCCATGCGGACCGGCTACGTTGATGAGACCTGGGCCAAGGAACACCACGAGCTCTGGCACGCCGACATCAAGTCGGGCAAGATACCGGCACAGCGCACGCCGCCTTCGGCTGCTGGCCAACCCGTTCAAGTCTAGGAGCCTGTCGATGAAATATCCTATGCAGAAGATTCTCCTGGCTGGCGTGCTGCTGGTTGCGACCGCCGCAATCGCAAAATTGCCCGCCGTGTCCGACGAAGCAAAGGCCAAGGCTGCCGAGGCAGCCGCCAAGACCGCCTGGAGCGGGAAGGTCGAAGGCTTCTTGCTCTGCAAATCGCAGGACAAAGTTGCGGCGCATTACTACAAGACGGCCAAGGCCAACCGCAAGGAAACCAAGGCGCCAGTGGCCACAGCGGCGTGCGCCGACCCTGGCGTCTTTGCCTATACGCCGCCGGCCGCCGCGGCATCGGCGCCGGCCAAGTCGTCCTGACCTCGCGTCCCATTCCTGACAGCGGCTCCGCGCTGTCGGTGCCGGGACAGGCGCCTGCATGAACCTGCTGGGCTCGCTGAAGTATCTGCTGGCGCTCGATGAGCACAAGCATTTTGGCCGCGCAGCGCAGGCTTGCCACATCACCCAGCCTGCGCTATCCAACGCCCTGCGCGCGCTGGAGTCCGAATTCGGAACGGCGATCGTCACACGCGGGCGTAATTTCGTCGGCTTCACCAAAGAAGGACAGCGCGTACTTGTCAGCGCGCGGCGCATGCTGCACGAGCAGGAATTGCTGCGCCAGGAACTCGATGGTGCTGCCACCCGGCCGCAGGGTTCGCTGCGGCTGGGCGCGGTGCCCACCGCCATGCCGATAGCAGCGCGTTTTTGCGCCATGTTGCAGGCGCGCCACCCGGGAATCGTTCCGGTGGCGCTGTCGCTGAGTTCGCCCGAGATCGAGACCGGCCTGGAAAACCTCTCGCTCGACCTTGGTCTGGGGTACACCGACCGCCTTGGTGCGCGCGGGATTCGGCTGGGCATCGTCGCACAGTACAGCGAACACTATTTTC
>CAISIP010000342.1 GCA_903885415.1 uncultured beta proteobacterium | reverse complement strand
GCGTCGAGTTCGAGCATCAACGACGGCGCCGCAGCGCTGGTGATGGTGCGCGCCTCTACCGCCAGCCGCCTCGGCGCGCGACCGCTGGCGCGCATCGTCGCGCATGCGATGCACGCGCAGGCGCCGAACTGGTTCACCACTGCGCCGGTGGGTGCTACCCACAAGCTGCTCGCCAAGGCGGGATGGAGCGTCAAGGACGTCGACCTGTGGGAGGTCAACGAAGCCTTCGCGGTGGTGCCCATGGCGTTGATGGCCGAACTCAAAGTGCCGCACGAGATCGTCAATGTCAATGGCGGCGCCTGCGCGCTGGGCCACCCGGTCGGCGCCAGCGGTGCGCGCATCATCGTCACGCTGATCCATGCCTTGCAGGCGCGAGGGCTCAAGCGCGGGGTCGCGACGCTGTGCATTGGAGGCGGCGAGGGCACGGCGGTCGCCATCGAATTGTTGTGAGCGGCAAGCGGCTTTGATGACGGCCGGCGAAAGAACAGCATGATCCTAAGCGCCGAACAGGAAATGGTCCGCGAAGCGATCCGCGCTTTCGCGCAGGAGCAACTCTGGCCCCACGCAGCGCGTTGGGACAGGGAACACCACTTCCCCCGGGAGGCGATCCAGGGACTCGCCGCGCTCGGCGCCTGTGGCATCTGCGTTCCCGACGAGTACGGCGGCGCCAATCTCGACATGCTGAGCTTGGCGTTGGTGTTGGAAGAAGTCGCCGCGGGCGACGGTGGAACCAGCACCGCTATCAGCGTGACCAACTGCCCGGTCAATGCGATCCTGCTGCGCTACGCGAGCGCCCCGCAAAAGAAGCAGTGGCTGGTGCCGCTGGCGCAGGGGAAAATGCTCGGCGCATTCTGCCTGACCGAACCGCACGCGGGGTCAGACGCATCGACGCTGCGAACCAGCGCGGAACGCGACGGAGAAGGCTGGCGCATCGACGGCGTCAAGCAGTTCATCACCAGCGGCAAGAACGGTCAGGTCGCTATCGTCATCGCCGTTACCGACAAGGCCGCCGGCAAGAAGGGGATGAGCGCGTTCATCGTTCCCACCGACGCACCGGGCTACCGGGTGGGACGGCTGGAGGACAAGCTCGGCCAGCACAGCAGCGATACGGCACTGGTCCACTTCGACGCATGCCGCATACCTTTTGAAAACCTGATCGGCGCCGAGGGCGAGGGTTACAAGATCGCGCTCGGCGCCTTGGAGGGCGGGCGCATCGGCATCGCTGCGCAGAGTGTCGGCATGGCGCGCAGCGCTTTTGACTTCGCGTTGGACTATGCGAAGCAGCGTGAAAGCTTTGGTCAGCCGATCTTTAGCCACCAGGCGGTGGGCTTCCGGCTTGCTGACTGCGCAACCCAGCTCGAAGCCGCCCGCCAACTGGTGTGGCACGCGGCGAGCCTGCGCGACGCCGGCCGCCCCTGTCTGAAGGAAGCGGCCATGGCCAAGCTGTTCGCCAGCGAAATGGCCGAACGCGTCTGCTCGGCTGCCATCCAGACGCTTGGCGGTTATGGCGTCGTCGCCGACTTTCCTCTGGAACGCATTTACCGCGACGTCCGTGTGTGCCAGATCTATGAAGGCACCAGCGATGTGCAAAAAATGCTGATCACCCGTGCGTTGGCCTGAAGCCGCTGACGCGAACCGCACTACAGGAGCCCCGCATGCCAATCACCAAGGGATACCAGCAACTGGTAGCCGAAGCCATGGCGCAGGTTAGAACGCACCGCGTGGAACAAGTCCGGTCCAGGCTGTCCGACCCCGCCATCCAGATCGTCGACATCCGTGACATTCGCGAGCTGGCCGATGGAACCATCCTGGGCGCCTTGCATGCACCACGCGGCATGCTGGAGTTCTGGGTCGACCCTGCGTCTCCGTACCACAAGCCGATATTCGCCGACGAGTCGCGCGAGTTCATTCTGTTTTGCGGGGCCGGATGGCGCAGCGCGCTCGCCGCCAAGACGCTGCAGGACATGGGAATGGCCAATGTCTCGCATATTGACGGCGGATGGGCCGAATGGGTCCGCAGTGGTGCGCCCACCGAAACGCTGGAGGCCCAGAAGACACGCCGGCAGTCCAAGGCATGATCGTGGCTTGCGCGGTGCGTAGCGGTTTACCGAGATCGCGCACATTTTTGCGTTGACGACCCAGGACTCACGATGCCAGTTTTACAAAGCAAACTCAGTGTGCGCTCGGCCGACTTCCAGACCAACGTGCTGGCCATGCGCGCGCTGGTGCTTGACCTGCAAGCGCAGATCGATCGGGTGCAGGGTGGCGGTGGAGAAGCGGCGCGGGCCAAGCACGCTGCACGCGGCAAATTGCTGCCGCGCGAGCGGGTGCAGATGCTGCTGGATCCCGGCACGCCGTTTCTGGAACTCAGTCCGCTGGCGGCAATGGGCATGTACCCGGACCGTGACGGCAGCGACAGCGCGCCGTGTGCCGGACTGATCGCCGGCGTCGGCCGCATCAGCGGCGTCGACTGCATGGTGGTCTGCAACGACGCGACGGTCAAGGGCGGCAGCTACTACCCGCTGACGGTAAAAAAACATCTGCGCGCGCAGGAAGTGGCATTGCAAAACCGCCTGCCTTGCGTTTACCTGGTCGACTCCGGCGGCGCCAACCTGCCCAGCCAGGACGAGGTGTTTCCGGACCGGGAGCATTTTGGCCGCATATTTTTCAACCAGGCGACCATGAGCGCGCAGGGAATCGCCCAGATCGCCGTCGTGATGGGCAGTTGTACCGCCGGCGGTGCCTATGTGCCGGCGATGAGCGACGAGAGCATCATCGTGCGCAATCAGGGGACCATCTTTCTGGGCGGTCCGCCGCTGGTGAAGGCCGCAACCGGCGAGGTCGTCACGGCGGAGGACCTCGGCGGCGGCGATGTGCACACCCGACTTTCCGGTGTTGCCGACCACCTGGCCGAGAACGACGCGCACGCGCTGGCCATTGCGCGCGACCTGGTCAAGAATCTGAACCTCGCCGGCAGCAAGCCGCCCTCGCCGTCGCCTGCGCTGGCGCCGGGCTTCGACGCGAATGAACTTTATGGCGTGATACCGGCCGACACCCGCAAAGCCTACGACGTACGCGAGATCATCGCGCGCATCGTCGACGGATCGGATTTCGACGAGTTCAAGGCCCGCTACGGCGTGACCTTGGTGTGCGGTTTCGCGCGCATTGAGGGCATGCCGGTCGGAATCGTCGCCAACAACGGCATTCTTTTCAGCGAATCGGCGCTCAAGGCGACGCATTTCATCGAGCTGTGCTGCCAGCGTAAGGTGCCGCTGGTGTTCCTGCAGAACATCACCGGCTTTATGGTCGGGCGCAAGTACGAAAACGAGGGCATTGCGCGCAACGGCGCGAAGATGGTGACG
>CAISIP010000341.1 GCA_903885415.1 uncultured beta proteobacterium | reverse complement strand
GCCGCCCAAGGCCGGTCCGCCGATGATCGCCGTCTGCATACCGGCCGAGCTGAAGGCCAAGCCGCGCGGCAGCAGTTGCGCCGGCAGGAGCATCGGCGTGAGCGCCTGCTGCGCCGGCATCTGAAAAGCGCGCGCCAGCCCCAGAACGACCGACACGCCCAACAGCAGTCCGCGCGATGCCCAGGACTGTGCGGCACCGAAGCCTTCGGTCGCAGCGACCAGCAGGCACACCGTCAGCACCTGCGCGACCATGCAAGCGGCGATGATGCGGCCCCGGTGCACCCGGTCGGCCACATGGCCCGCGACCAGGGTAAACAGCAGCGCCGGGACAAACTGGTACAGACCGACCAGCCCGAGATCCCAGGCGCTGCCAGTCAGGTCGTACATCTGCCATCCGATGGCGACCATCAGCATCTGGTTGCCGGTGGTGCCAAACAGGCGCGCGCTCCACAAGCGCATGAAATCGCGGTGGCGCCTGAGGGCGCCGAAATGGGTGTCTGGCATTGGGAGACAAGGATAGCAGCGGGCGCTGCTATCGCTGCCTGCGCCCTTGCTCACCAAAGGCTGTGCAGCTTTCCCCCGGTCAGACGGTAGCCGCGCTGCGCCATCGCGCGGGCCTCGGACTCGTCGTGCGTGACCAACACCGTCGCCATGCCGGCAGCCCGAATGCGCTGGACGAACTCTTCGCGCAGGCCCGTGCGAAGCCCGGCGTCGAGCGACGAAAAGGGCTCGTCGAGCAGCAACAAGCGCGGCGCAGTGATCAGCGCGCGCGCCAGGGCGACGCGCTGCTGCTCGCCGCCCGACAGCGTCCAGATACGCGAGCGGGCGTGCGCAGCGAGGCCGAACACAGCCAGCAACTCCTGCGCACGCGCTCGGGCATGCCGGCGCGACTGCCGCTGCTCGACCAGGCCAAAAGCCACGTTGTCGCAGACGTCCAGGTGCGGGAACAGCGCGAAGTCCTGAAACATCAGCGCGAAGCCGCGCTGCTCGGGAGGCACCCGTGCCAGATCGGCACCGTCAAAGAAGATGCTTCCTGCATCGCTGGGCTCCAGCCCGGCCACGATCTTGAGCAGGGTGCTCTTGCCGCTGCCCGATGGGCCAAGCACCGCGACGATCTGGCCGCGCCCCACCGACAGATCCAGCCGGTCGGCCAGCAGCCAGGCGGCACCGTCGGCGTCACGGAAGGTCTTGCTGACCCCCTGGATGTCAAGCATGGAATCGCGTCCTGGATGCAGAGGCGCCGGCCCGCAGGGGGCGTGCAACCGGTTGCTCGATCAGCGAGAAGGCGGCCAGCGCCAGCGCCATCAACAGGGCGCAAAGCGCCAGCGCCGCGTCGCGATTGGCGTCGCCCGGTCGGCCCAGTCGTTGGTAGATCAGCGTGGTGAGCGTGACCCATTCCGGGCGCGACAGGAAGAGCGTCACTGCAAATTCACCGATCGCAGTGGCCGCGGCAAAAGCCATCCCCCGGCGAAGCGACGGCGCCACCAGCGGCAAGGTGACCCGCCAGAAGCAGCGCCAGGGGCCTGCGCCCAGCGTGCGCGCAGCCTGCAACAGGTTGTGCGGCAGGCTGTCGAGGGCGGCGCCGATGGACTTTGCAACGAAGGGATAGGCCAGCACCGCGTAGGCCGACACCAGCAGCAAGAGGCTGGCGCTCCACTGCGGGTACAGCAGCAGCAGACCCAAGGCGACCGTGACCGGCGACACCAGGAACGGCAGCAGCGCGCCAGCGCGCAGCCACACCGAGCGCCGCGCCGCCAGTGCATGCATGAGGCCCAGCGCGGTGGCGAGCAGCGTTGCCGCCAAGGTGAAGCGCAGCGTGTTCCAAAGCGCGAGCAGCGTCTCTGGCTCGAGCAGCACGCCCCAGACT
>CAISIP010000340.1 GCA_903885415.1 uncultured beta proteobacterium | reverse complement strand
GCTGCCGCAGCGCGACAAGATCGTCGGCATCGGGCTGGCGTCGAGCGAGCGCGGCCATCCTCCGGAAAAGTTTTCCCGCGTATTCGCGCGTTGCCGCGCACTCGGGTTCCGGCTGGTGGCGCACGCCGGCGAGGAGGGTCCGGCCCAGTACATCTGGGGCGCGCTCGACGCGTTGAAGGTCGAGCGGATTGACCACGGTGTCCAGGCGCTCAACGATGCAGCGCTGATGGAGCGTCTGGTGCGCGAGCAGATACCGTTAACCGTCTGCCCGCTGTCGAATCTGAAGCTGCGCGTCTATCCCTCGCTGGCAGCGCATGGCCTGGGCCGCATGCTCGCTGCAGGGGTGATGGCGACGGTCAATTCCGACGATCCGGCCTATTTCGGTGGCTATGTCAACCAGAATTTCACGCAGACTTTCGCCGCGCTCGGTCTCACGGCGCAGGACGCCTGGCAGCTGGCTTCGAACAGCTTCAACGCCAGTTTCATCGAAGCGAGTGCACGCAGCCGCTATCTGGACCAACTCGGCGAGTGCTTCGAATCGTTTCGCTAGCCGTCGCCAGCGCCGCCTGCTGCCGCGCGTCAAGCCACGAACGCTAAAATTGCGCATCGGGTCGCGCTGCTCCGGCGCACCCGGGTTCGAATGGTCGGAGCCATGTAGAGGACTACCATGTATAAAAACCTCGTTGCCGCGCTCGCGGCCGCCTGTTGTTTTGCGCCCGCCTTGGCACAGCCAGCGTCGCCAAGCCCGCCACTCAAGCTCGGTTTTGTCTATGTCACGCCGCTGAGCGATGCCGGCTGGGTGCACCAGCACGACGAAGGCCGCAAGGCGGTAGAGGCTGCGTTAAACCCGGCACCGGCTACCGGACTGCCGGCTCGGGTGATTACCCGCTATGTCGAAAATGTCGCCGAGGGCCCCGACGCCGAGCGCGTGATCCGCGACCTGGCGCAGCAGGGCCACAAGCTGATCTTCACGCCCAGCTTTGGCTACATGGAGCCGACGCTGACGGTGGCACGGGAGTTTCCCGACGTTCGCTTCGAGTCGATTACCGGCTACAAGACCGCTCCCAATGTGGCGGTCGCCAATGCGCGCTACTACGAGGGCCGCTTTTTGGCGGGTGTGGCGGCAGCACGCATGAGCCGCAGTCGTGTCGCAGGCTATGTGGCGGGCTTTGCGATACCCGAGGTGCTGCAGGGCATCAATGCCTTCGCGCTGGGGATGCAGTCGGTCGACCCGCAGGCGCAGGTGAAACTGATCTGGATCGACAGCTGGTTCGACCCGGCGCGCGAGCGCGATGCGGCGATGACGCTGTTCAACCAGGACGCCGACGTGATCGCATTTCACACCGCGTCCAACGCGGTGATGGTCGCCGCGCAGGAACGCGCCAAGCTGGCGATCGCCTACCACTCGGACATGCGCCGGGTCGCGCCCGACGCGCAGATCCTGGCGGTGCGCCACGAGTGGGGTGACTACTACACCCGCAGAGCGCAGGCGCTGCTCGATGGCACTTGGAAGAGCGGCAATGTCTGGGGCGGCGTGAAGGAGGGCATGGTGCGGGTTGGCGACTTCGGCTCACGCGTGCCGCTGTCGGTGCAGCAGGAGGTGCTGGCGCGCCAGCAGGATATCGCGGCCGGCCGGCTGCACCCGTTTTCTGCGCGCGCGCCTGTGCGCGACAACCAGGGCAGGGTGGTGATCGCTGCGGGGACGACGCTGAGCGACGCGCAGATTCTGGCGATGAACTGGCTCGCGCAGGGCGTTCAGGGACGCTTGCCGCGGCCTTAGGCGGCCACGGCCGCGCGACCCAGGAACAGGCATTGCCTACAATGGCGCGCTCGACCAACCACCGGGCAGCGCAATGAGCATCAAAAGCGACAAGTGGATCCGCCACATGGCACGGACCACCGGAATGATCGAGCCTTTCGAGCCGCAGCAAATCCGCGAGCGCGATGGCGCCAAGATCATCAGCTACGGAACCAGCAGCTATGGCTCCGACATTCGGTGCGCGCCCGAGTTCAAGGTGTTCACCAACATTCACAGCACCGTTGTCGACCCGAAGAACTTCGACGAGAAAAGCTTTGTTGACTTCAACTCCGAGGTGTGCATCATTCCCCCCAACAGCTTCGCGCTGGCGCGCACGCTGGAGTACTTCCGCATTCCGCGCAATGTGCTGACGATCTGCCTGGGAAAGAGCACCTATGCGCGATGCGGGATCATCGTCAACGTGACGCCCTTCGAGCCCGAATGGGAGGGCTATGTCACGCTGGAGTTCTCCAACACGACGCCGTTGCCGGCCAAGATATACGCCGGCGAGGGCTGCGCGCAGGTGCTGTTTTTCGAGAGCGACGAGGTCTGCGAGACCAGCTACAAGGACCGTGGAGGCAAGTACCAGGGGCAGCGCGGGGTCACCCTGCCCAAGGCCTGAGCCCTCGCTTCGCGTCTGGACGCGGGCCAAAAAGCGCGTCCGCCGCGATCGCCGGCCAATAAGGGGATAATAAGGGTTTGCCCGGATATGGGGCAATCACCGCCACGGAACCAGATCGGGTCTCGGTGGCATCCGCTTACAGGACCCGATGACCGATTTAGCCGACCAACCGAAGATGGATTCCTTTTCCCAGCTGCAACTCGCAGAGCCACTGGCGCGCGCTGTCGCTGACCTAGGCTACGAGTCGATGACGCCGATACAGGCGCAGGCGATCCCCGAGGTACTCAAGGGGCGCGACGTGATGGGAGCGGCCCAGACGGGTACCGGAAAGACCGCTGCGTTCTCGCTGCCGCTTTTGCAGCGCATGCTGGTGCACCAGAATGCATCCACATCGCCGGCGCGCCATCCGGTGCGCGCGCTGGTACTGCTGCCGACGCGCGAACTGGCCGATCAGGTTGCGCAGGCGATCAAGGCCTATGCGAAGCACACCCAACTGCGTTGTGCGGTGGTTTTTGGCGGCATGGACATGAAACCGCAGACGCTTGAACTCAAGCGCGGCGTCGAGGTGTTGGTGGCCACGCCCGGGCGCCTGCTGGACCATATCGAGGCCAAGAATGCGGTGCTCAATCAGGTCGAGTATGTGGTGCTCGACGAGGCCGACCGGATGCTCGATATCGGCTTCCTGCCGGACCTGCAGCGCATCCTTAGCTTCCTGCCCAAGCAGCGCACGACACTGCTCTTCTCGGCCACCTTTTCTCCCGAGATCAAGAGGCTGGCGAACAGCTATCTGCAGGACCCGATCACCATCGAAGTGGCCCGGCCCAACGCCGCCGCGTCGACGGTGGAGCAGCGTTTCTTCAGCGTGGGCGACGAGGATAAACGCCGTGCCTTGCACCAGATCTTGCGCCAGCGGGATCTCAAGCAGGCATTCGTTTTTGTCAACAGCAAGCTCGGCTGCGCCCGGCTGGCGCGCTCGCTTGAGCGTGAAGGTCTGAATACGACGGCGCTGCACGGCGACAAGAGCCAGGACGAGCGCCTGAAGGCGCTCGACGCCTTCAAGAAAGGCGAGGTCGACTTGCTGGTGTGCACCGATGTGGCTGCGCGCGGGCTCGATATCAAGGACGTTCCGGCGGTGTTCAACTTCGATATTCCCTTCAACGCCGAAGACTATATTCACCGTATCGGGCGCACCGGACGTGCCGGCGCTTCGGGGCTGGCCGTTAGTTTTGTGTCCAAGTCCGATGCGCGGCTGGTGGCTGATCTCGAAAAACTGCTCACAGTAAGTAAGATCGGAAGAGCGTCGTGTAGG
>CAISIP010000339.1 GCA_903885415.1 uncultured beta proteobacterium | reverse complement strand
GTATTTGCCAGGACCGGGCCCGATCCGGGAGCGCGCGGCATCACCGCTTTCATCGTCGACGCGGACGCACCGGGACTCGACGCATCGGAACAGATAGCGGTGATGGCCCCGCACCCGCTGGCGACGCTGCACTTTCGCCAATGCCGTGTTGCTGCGAGCGCCCAACTCGGACCCCTGAACGGCGGCTTTAAGCTGGCGTTGCAAACCCTCGACATATTCCGCGCTTCGGTCGCCGGTGCGGCGCTGGGCATGGCGCGGCGCGCCCTCCACGAGGCCGTGACTTACGCTAGGCAACGGCCCATGTTCGGCCAGCGCTTGGCCGACTTTCAGCTCACACAGGCCAAGCTTGGCGACATGGCGGCGCTGCTTGACGCGGCTGCGCTACTGACTTACCGCGCTGCCTGGCTGCGCGACTGCGTCGGGACCGCGACAACCGAACAGGCGCAGGCCTATTCGGCGCAGGCAGCGATGGCCAAGATGACGGCCACCGAAAATGCACAGCGCATCATCGACATGGCGCTGCAGATGCACGGCGGTCTCGGCGTGCGGGTTGGAACCAAGGTTGAAAGCCTCTACCGCGACATCCGGGCTCTTCGCATTTACGAAGGCGCCACCGAGGTGCAGCAACTCATCATCGGTAAGTCCATATTGAAACAGGCGGGAACCCGTCCCGCTACGCATCCATCGACCTAGCAACAGGAGCACGCATGGCGTATTCTGCCCAGCCCGACAGCTTTGTCCGCGATCGCTTGCCTGCACAGCAGGATATGCCGCTTCTGATGCTGGACGCGCCGGGACTGCAGTTCCCCGACCGCATCAATCTGGTGCAGGAGTTGTTTGACCGCGCGCTGCGTGGCGGCTTTGGCGCGCACCTGATGCTGCGATCGGATAGGCTGTCGCTGAGCTACGCCCAGGCCAGCGCGCAGGTCAATCGCCTGGCGCAGGTGCTGGTGCAGGACTGTGGCCTGATTCCTGGCAACCGGGTGTTGCTGCGTGGCGGTAACTCCATCGCCATGGCGCTGGCGTGGCTGGCGGTGGTCAAGGCAGGCATGGTGGCCGTCGCCACCATGCCGATGCTGCGCGCCAAGGAACTCGGTGAGGTGATCAACAAGGCACGGCCTGCGTTGGCGCTGTGCGACGCGGCACTGCTTCAGGAATTGCAACTGGCGCGTGCCCAAAGTCCCGAACCGTTGGCCATCCTGCGCTTCAACGCAAGAGCGGCTGCGGTCACGACATCGGATGCAGATGGCGCTGCAGTGGCCGAGCAAGCTGACCAGGTCGCCACGCTGGAAGCGCTTGCCGCCGCTAAGGAGGCGGTATTCAGCGCCTGCCCGACTGCTGCGACCGATATCGCGCTACTGGCTTTCACTTCGGGAACCACCGGCAAGCCCAAGGCGGCCGCCCATACCCACCGGGACCTGCTCGCCGCCTGCGAGACCTGGCCGCGCCATGTGCTGCGCGCAACGCCGCACGACATCGTGATGGGATCGCCTCCGCTGGCCTTCACCTTTGGCTTAGGCGGACTGCTGGTATTTCCGATGTGGGCGAAGGCTTCCGTCTACTACCCGGACATTTCCTACACGCCGCAGGCGATGGCCGAGCTGATGTATTCCTCGGGCGCGACGATTTGCTACACCGCCCCCACCTTTTACCGGCAGATGGCGCCGTTCATGCGGGCGCTACGCGCCGAGCGAGGGCCGCCGCCGTTGCGCATCTGCGTGAGCGCTGGCGAGGGCCTTGCCGACGCGACGCGCCAGCTCTGGAAAGATGCCAGCGGCATTGAGATGCTCGACGGCATCGGCGCGACCGAGATGTTCCATATCTTCATTTCTTCAACGCCCCAGGAGGTACGACGCGGCGCCATCGGCAAGGTAGTACCCGGCTATGTGGCCAAGGTCGTTGATGACAGCGGTGCCGAACTGCCGCGCGGCACTGTCGGAAAATTGGCGGTGGTCGGACCCACCGGCTGCAAGTACATGGAGGATCCGCGGCAGTGCGTCTACGTCCGGGCCGGGTGGAACTATCCTGGCGACGCATTTTTCCAGGACCCTGACGGATATTTTTTCTACCAGGCTCGGACCGACGACATGATCATTACATCCGGCTACAACGTCGGCGCGCCCGAGGTAGAGGACGCGCTGCTGTCGCATCCGGCGGTGTCCGAGTGCGCGGTGATCGGAAAGGCCGACGATCAGCGTGGCATGCTGGTGAAAGCCTTTTGTGTCCTGCGGCCGGGCCATGTGGGCGACGCGGCGATGGTCAGTTCGCTGCAGGAGCATGTAAAGGCGGCTATTGCACCTTACAAATACCCCCGTGAAATAGGCTTTCTCGATAGACTGCCTCGAACGGAGACGGGCAAACTACAACGTTTCAAACTCAAGAACGCATGAAATTCCTGCAGCCCCCTGACTGGACGCCCGCCAAGGGGTATGCCAATGGCGTAGCGGCCCGTGGCATCCAGATATTTGTCGGTGGCCAGATCGGTTGGAACGCGCGGCAGATGTTCGAGAGCGATGACTTCATCGATCAGGCTGGGCAGGCCTTGCGCAATATCGTCGCGGTATTGCAAGAAGCCGGCGCAGGTCCCGAGCACATGGTTCGGATGACCTGGTACATCGTCGATCGCCTCGAGTACAACCAGCGCCTCAAGGAGTTGGGACAGGTTTACCGGGATACGATGGGACGTCACTTTCCGGCCATGACCTGCGTGCAGGTGGCGGCACTGGTCGAGCAACGCGCCAAAGTCGAGATTGAGGTGACAGCGGTGCTGCCGGAGGAGGGCTCTCGGTGAGATGGTTTTCAAGTCTTCTCGGATTGATGCTGCTGGCACTGGTGGGCTGCGCCGAAACCCGTTATTACTGGCAGTCCGTCAGCGGCCACCTGGAGATGATGCAAAGCGCCAGGCCGGTTGCGCAATGGCTGGCCGACGAGCAGGCACCGGCACCCTTGAAACAACGCCTGGAAATGGCCCAACGCATGCGCAGTTTTGCCGTCGCGGAGTTGGGATTGCCGGACAACGCAAGCTACCAGCGCTATGCGGACACGCGGCGCCGGGCGGTGGTCTGGAACGTGGTCGCCGCCCCGGCTTTTTCACTCAGGCTCAAGACCTGGTGTTTTCCAGTGATGGGTTGTGTCTCCTACCGCGGCTATTTCAGCGAGGAGCAGGCGCAAACGCTGGCCCGGCAGTTGCAAGCCGAAGGCATGGAAACCAGCGTGTATGGGGTTCCCGCTTATTCGACACTGGGTTGGATGAACTGGGCGGGTGGGGATCCGCTGCTCAACACCTTCATCACCTATCCGGAAGGCGAACTCGGCCGCATCATTTTTCATGAACTCGCGCACCAGCAGATCTATGTTGCCGATGACAGCATGTTCAATGAGTCGTTTGCCACCGCGGTGGAGCAACTCGGCGCTGTCCGATGGTTGGAGGCCTTCGGCTCGGCCGCGGCGCGCGGCGACTACCGTCAGGGCGATGCACGTAGGCGCCAGTTCCGGGCACTGACCCTGGCGACCCGAGACCGGCTACGCACCGCCTATGCGGTGTCCGAGTCGCCGGAGGTGGGCCACAAAGCGGCGCTGAAAAAGGCGGCTATGCAGGACTTTCGTGATCGGTACGCCGAGCTGCGCCGGCAATGGGGCGGCTATAGCGGATACGACCAGTGGGTTGCCAGTGCCAACAACGCCAGTTTTGGCGCGCAGTCGACTTACGATGAACTGGTCCCGGCATTTGAGACCTTGTTTGAAAATGGCGGTGCAAGCTGGCCGCGGTTTTACGAGGCGGTGCGGCAACTGGCCGCGATGGCGCCGGCCGAACGCAGTCGCGCACTATTGGGACGCGGAAATGAGGGTAAGCGGGAGGCGCCCGGTGGCTGACTTGCATATAGCTCGCGAGCACCAAATGGGACTGGCCGGCGCGCGTGCTGTTGCGCGGGTCTGGGCAGCCCAAGCGGAGCATGAATTCGGTTTGCAATGCGTCTACGAACAAGGGCTTGATGCCGATAGGGTTTGTTTCAGCCGCGCTGGCGTTCGCGGTCAGTTGCAGGTGAGCGCAAGCCGCTTTGAACTTGATGCCCAACTCGGTTTTCTGCTGGGTGCGTTCAAGGATCGCATCCATTCAGAGATTGCAGGCATGTTGGACCTGCTCACGCAGGAGCCATCGGCACCGGCAGAACGGACTGGCGGCAAGCCGGCGCGCAAGGGCTAGATCGCAGCCATCACCGGTCAGAGATTAGCGTAGCGACTCAATCAAGTCGATGTAGTGTTGCATCGCTGCGTCGGCGGCCATGCCCTTGCAGCTATTCCAGGCCTCCCATTTGGCGCGCGCGACGATGTCGCCAAACCCGGGCTTCGGGTCGCCATTGTCCCCCTGGTATCCCTGCTTGTACAGGCCGTAGAGCTTCAGCAGCGTGGCATTGTCGGGCCGCTCGCTCAGATTCTTGGAGTTGGCTACTGCGGCATCAAAGCGCGCCTTCAATTCGGTCATGTCATCTCCATCTGCAGGCCTTGGATCAGGCGGAAGCGATCGGTGGGGCTTCGCCTTGGATCAACATCTTAAGGCCAGACCCGACAACAGAATGCGGTTTGATTGTCCGATGGCGCCAGTGCTGCGCCTTGTCCCGAACCATGATCTGGGAGATCTATGCCACGCCAACCCCTGCCGGCGCCGAGCCGGTCATCCCGCAGGGCTGCAAAGGCGACGAACAAACCGCCGTCCGGTTCGCCTGCCGCGGATCGAGAAGCGCCGCGCCGGTCGGCGAGGCCGCCGTGGCAGCGCATGGACAGCGTGGACGCCGCCCTCCTGCGGATGGACTGCGCCTCCAATCTGATGCTTGTCATCGGTGTGTGGATATTTAGGCCGGCCATCGCTTACGGTGCTCTTTTCCAGCGATTGCAGGACCGACTGCTGGCGCATCCGCGATTTTTTCAGCGCGTGGAGCAGGACGCGACCGGGGCGATATGGGTACACGACCGCAATTTCGACCTCCGCCGCCATCTGTTGTTGGAAAGGCTCGCGGTCCGTGCGGACGGTGCGCAGCGGGCTTTGCAGGACCGCCTGGCCGAACTCGCGATGCTTCCGCTCGACCCGGACCGGCCGCTTTGGCAATTTCACTTGATAGAGCGGTATCAGGGTGGATCGGCGCTGCTGCTGCGTATCCACCACTGCATCGGCGACGGAATGGCCCTGCTGGCAGTAGCACGGTCCCTGATGGACGGTCATGTGCCGTCGACGGCTCCGGTCGAGGGGTCTGGCGAAACCGACCCCGGGTTGGAGGCTTGGATCAGTGACAAACTGGTTCGCCCACTGGCCGACGCCAGCGTCAGGGCCATTGACCTGGCGGCCAATGCAGCCACCGCCACAATGGGCCTGATCGCCGACCCCAGGAGCGTCTTCGACCGGGGACTGGCCGGTTCCGAGCGGGTCGCGCGACTGGTC
This sequence comes from uncultured beta proteobacterium, assembly GCA_903885415.1. GTDB lineage: Bacteria > Pseudomonadota > Gammaproteobacteria > Burkholderiales > Burkholderiaceae_C > CAISIP01. The sequence continues at coordinate 10,998 of CAISIP010000339.1, read as the reverse complement.
TACCAGGTTCTGCATGACGCAGCCGCGTTGGCGCTGATGGACGACGACTCGCCAAGCCGACTCAAAGGCGAACCGGGCCATACCAAGCGGGTAGCCTGGTGCGCCGGCATCTCGCTCGACGATCTCAAGGCAGTGGGAACCGCCTTGGGCTGCTCGGTCAACGACATCATGCTCAGTTGTGTCGCCGGCGCGTTGCGGAGCTATCTGGGCGCAGATGGCGACGCATCAACAGATCGGGAGATGCGCGCCATGGTGCCCGTCAACCTGCGCGAACCCGGCCCCGGTGTTCCGTTGGGCAACCGTTTCGGCTTGGCGCCGGTCCTGTTGCCGGTCGGAATCGACCATCCGCTGGAGCGCCTCTACGAAATTCGCCGGCGCATGCTCGCGCTCAAGGGCAGCATGCAACCGCTGCTGGCTTACTGGCTGCTGGCGGCGGCGGGGCTTCTTGGCAAGCAGGTCGAGGATGCGATCGTTGGGGTTTTTGCGAACAAGACAACGGCAGTCATCACCAATGTGGTCGGCCCGCGCGAGCCGCTGCAACTGCTTGGCGCGAGCTTGGTTCAAGGTCTGTTTTGGGTTCCGCAAAGCGCTAGCGTGGCGTTGGGGGTGTCCATATTCAGCTACTCGGGGAGGATGCAGTTTGGCATCATCAGCGACAGTGTCCTGTGCCCAGACCCCGACAGCATAGCCGCTGCCATAGAGCCCGAATTTGCCAAATTGGCGATGCTGAGCTTGATGCTGCCACCGGCGGGTGGCGACGGTTTGCCGCACCCGCCAGCGCCTTCGCCCAAGTCGGCTGGCCGGCGCACTAGCCCGGTGGCGGTGCGTAGGCGTCCGCCAGTCCCATGAGGTGCAGGCGCTGCGCTGGCTCCAGGTAAGGCGCCAACAGGTGTAGCGCGTGCTGTGCGCCACGCAGTATGGATAGCTGGGCATGGGTGGGTTCCAGCGCCTTGCGCGGGTCGCGTGCGTACTCAAAGCTCAGCCAGTAGCTCAGGACGACGACCATGCTGGTGGCTGTTGGGTCGACCTCGCGCGCGTCGATGCGCAGCACCTTGGCGCGGCCCATTGCCATGAGTATCCCCAGCATGGCGCGTGTCTTGTACTGCAGCACCGCCTGCACCCGGGTCTCCAGGTGGCGATTTTTTGAAATCAGGTCGTTGAGGTCGCGGTACAGGAAGCGGTACTGCCAGATCAGTTCGAACAGACTGTGCACGAAGAACCAGGTGTCTTCCAAGTCACGCACACCGTCTCCAGCAGCAAGCAGTGTGTTGAGGTCCTGTTCAAAGTGGTCGAACAGTGCATTGATTAGCTCGTCCTTGGCCGGATAGTGGTAGTACAGGTTACCCGGGCTGATCCCCAACTCTGCCGCGATCAGCGTCGTCGAGACATTGGGTTCGCCAAAGCGGTTAAACAGTTCCAGCCCAGCTTCCAGGATGCGTTGCGCAGTTCGCCGTGGCGCCTTCTTTGCCATTGCCTTCAGCGCCGCTAGGTGCGGGCCATGCCGTGAATGCGTCGAGCCCGAACCATTTCGTCAAAGTGTAGCGGAGCTTCGATCGCCGGCACGCTGCGTCGCAGCGCGACAACCGCGGACTTCGGACCGCGGACCGCGCTTCAGACGGTGGCCGCCTTCGCCCGCCGCCGGATGGGCGCCTTGGGCATCGGCTTGGCAGCCGGCTTTTTCCCTGCCTTTGCCGCGGGCCTGGTCTTGGTCGACAACGCATCGACTGCCTTGGCGAGCGCCTCAATGCGCGTCGTCAAAGCGTTCAGGTCCTTAGCGGAAGGGACATCAAGCTTGTGCAGTGCCTTGGAGACGCGGTCCTCAAAGATGCTTTCGAGTTTGTCCCACTGCCCCGAGGCCTTCACCGAAATGTCCGTCGCCATGCTACCCATGCGGCTCGACGCCTCGGAAATTTTCTCCTCCGCAACGGCCTGCGTCTTGCGTTGCAGGGCGGTGCCTTCCTTGACCAATGCATTGAAGGCCTTGCTGCCCTCGGCCTGCGCCTTGGCGAATGCCCCAAGGCCGGCTTGCCAGATTTGTTGTGCTGAGTCCCTGACGGCGTCCGCCAACTGCGCCCCGTGTGCCTTCGCTGGGCCTGGTTGTTGCAGTTTCTTGACCATGGGATGCTCCTTGCAATCGGGTTGAATGCCACACTGACGGCTGTGTAGACCAGCGGTGGTTGAAGTGCTTGACTGTAACTAGGCGTGTCGCCTTCGCGTAGATGTGTATCACTAAAAGTCCACCATGCTGTCGGCGTTTCCGCTGCGTCCCTGTCTGCGGCATGTGATGCTGTATGCCCAGATCATCCTGGCGGCAGCCTACGGAAGGCTATTGCCATGCACTATTTCGTGACCGGCGCCAGCGGATTCATCGGCAAGCGCCTGGTCCGGGCGCTGCTGCGTCGCAAAGGCGCGGTGGTGCATTACCTCATGCGGCCTGCAAGCGAGAGCAAGAGCGCTGCGCTGCGCGCGTTCTGGGGATCAGGCGCGCTGCGTGCCTTTCCCATCGCGGGCGATATCCATCTCAAGGACCTCGGGCTGGCACCCGAGGTGGTCCAAACCCTGCGCGGGCAGATCGACCATTTCTACCATTTGGCGGCCATTTATGACTTTGGCGCCGACGAAGCGGACCAGGTGCTTGCCAACATTGACGGGACGCGCAACGCGGTGGGACTCGCACACGCGATCGCCGCCAGCCGATTTCACCACCTCAGTTCGATCGCCGCAGCCGGGCTCTACAACGGGGTCTTCCGCGAGGACATGTTTGAAGAGGCAGGACCTTGCGAGCTCCCCTATTTCAGGACCAAGCATGAAAGCGAAAAGATCGTACGGCAGCAGTCCGCAATGTGGTGGACGGTTTATCGCCCGGCCATGGTCGTTGGTGACAGCAGCAGCGGCGAAATGGACAAGGTCGACGGCCCCTACTATTTTTTCAAGCTGATACAGCGTATGCGCCAATGGCTGCCGCCCTGGCTGCCGGCGGTGGGACTGGAGGGCGGGCGCATCAACATCGTCCCGGTCGATTTTGTTGTTCGCGCGCTGGTTCACATCAGCCACCAGCCGACCAGTGCCGGAAAGTGCTACCAACTGGTGGACCCGGTTGGATACCGCATCGGCGAAGTACTCGACATCTTCAGCCAGGCAGCGCATGCGCCGAGGATGGGCCTGTTTGTCAATGCGGCGCTGTTTGGCTTCATTCCAAATAGCATCACCAGAGGCTTGATGGCGCTGGCGCCGGTGCGCAGGTTGCGCAATGCAGTGATGAAGGACCTCGCCGTTCCGGCTGAAGTCTTGGGCCTTCTCAACTACCCCACACGCTTTGATTGCCGCGAGACCCTGGTGGCGCTCAAGGGATCGGGCATCGCCTGCCCCAATTTGCGAGACTACGCATGGCGCCTGTGGGACTACTGGGAGCGTCACCTTGACCCGGAACTGCAGATAGACCGCTCCCTGCGCGGAGCCGTTGGCGGTAAGGTGGTGCTGATCACGGGAGGCTCGTCAGGCATAGGCCTTGCCAGCGCGCACAAGTTTGCCGAAGCGGGTGCGACGACCCTCATTTGTGCCCGTAGCGCCGACCGGTTGGAGGAAGCCTGTCAGGAAGCCAGATGCAGAGGGCATTCCTTTATCGCATATTGTGCCGATCTTGCGAATATGGACGACTGCGACCGACTCACCCGATGCATCAATGAGCAGTACGGCGGCGTCGACTTTCTCGTCAACAATGCAGGCCGTTCCATACGCAGGGCCATCGAGTCTAGCTACGACCGGTTTCATGATTATGAAAGGACGATGCAGCTGAACTATTTTGGCTGCCTGCGCGTCACCATCGGGTTGCTGCCGGCGATGGTTGCCCGAGGGCGCGGCCATGTGGTCAATATCAGCTCGATCGGCGTGCTGACCAACGCGCCGCGCTTTTCCGCTTACGTGGCGTCCAAGGCCGCTTTGGAGGCATGGAGTCGCTGCGCCGCAAGTGAGTTTGCGGACCAGGGCGTGTCGTTCACCACCATCAGTATGCCGCTGGTGCGGACCCCGATGATCGCGCCCACGGAGCTTTACCGCAATGTTCCAACGCTGTCGCCAGAAGAGGCGGCCGACTTGGTCGCCCACGCCTGCATTTTCAAACCGGTTCGGGTCGCCACCCGGCTAGGCTTGGCGGGTCAACTGCTACACGCTGTGCTGCCGCGATTGGCCCAGATTCTCATGAATACCAGCTTTCGGATGTTTCCGGACTCTGGTGCTGCCGGTGGCGCGGCCAGGGTCGGCGAGGCCAAGTCGCTGTCGGCGGAGGCGCTGGCGATGCAGCATCTCATGCGGGGTATTCACTTCTAGGCCATCCCACCGGAAGGCATTCCGGCGGGATGCGAAAGGCCCTGTGCAAGGGAACGACAATAGCGGCTGTGCGTCGCTGGTCGGAGGCTTTGGACGGTCAGGCGCGCAGTCCGTGACCTGGTCCACCATGCTCGTCCACCCGCCACACCATTGAAACCCTTTCGCCTGCTACCGACAACCCTGCGCCAAAGGCTTGCGAGCCAGCCGGTCCTTGCGGCGATCCTGGCCAATATTGGCTGGTTGTTTGTTGACAAGGTTCTGCGAATGGGAGGGGGGCTGCTGGTTGCGATCTGGGTTGCTCGCTACTTGGGCCCCGAGCAGTTCGGGCAGTGGAACTATGCCGTTGCCCTTGCTGGCCTATTCGGCGTCGCCGCCGGCTTGGGCCTTAATGGCATCGTGGTGCGTGACCTTGTGCGGGAACCCGCCGGAGCCAACGCTACCCTGGGAACAGCCATGGTTTTGCTGTTGCTGGCAAGCCCGGTCGCCGTGGCTTTGATGCTCGGCGTTGTCTGCTGGCTGCGGCCAGATGATGCGCTCACCCTGAGCATGGTGGCTGTTCTTGGCTTGGGCATGCTGTGCAAGTTCAGTGAGGTCGTGAAATTCTGGTTCGAATCGCAGGTGCAGTCGCGCCACAGTGTCTGGGTCGAAAATGGGGCCTTCCTGGTGTTGGCTGGCGTCAAGCTGGCGATGGTCGCCTGGCGGGCGCCCCTGATGGCCTTTGTCTGGGCGGGTTTTGCAGAGGCGGCGCTGGTCGCTGCAGGTCTGTTGGTCATCTATCGCGCACGCGGCCACCGGATGCGTGCCTGGAAGCCCCAAATCGCCCGTGCCACCACGCTGCTGAAGGACAGTTGGCCGCTGATGCTGTCCGGTCTGGCGATCATGGTCTACATGCGAATCGACCAGATCATGCTGGGGGAAATGCTGGGTGACAAGGAGGTCGGCACTTATTCCGCGGCCGTGCGCCTCAGTGAAATTTGGTACTTCATCCCGGTCATGATCGCATCGTCGGTGTTTCCCTCGGCGATTGAGGCAAGAAAGCATAGCGAGGCGCTTTATTACCGACGTCTCCAGACCCTGTTTAATCTGATGGCCTTCAGTGCCATCGTGATTGCCGTGCCGATGAGCTTCTGCTCCGGTTGGATCGTCACCACCCTTTATGGGTCGGAGTACCGCCAGGCGGGTTCCGTGTTGGCCATCAATATCTGGGCCGGTGTTTTTGTTTTTTTGGGGGTGGCCAGCAGCAACTGGTTGTTGAGCGAGAATCTGCAGCTTCTCAGCTTCTATCGGACTGCATTGGGCGCGCTGGTCAATATTGCCCTGAATTTTTTGTTGATACCGAAATACGGCGCGCAAGGGGCTGCCGTTGCGACGCTGGTCAGCCAGGTTGTTGCGGCGTTCTGTTCGGACCTCTTGAGCCGCAAGACCCGCGTTATCTTCTTCATGAAATTGAAGGCGCTGTCACTTGGAATGCTTTGACCGGTTGTACCCCACCTAATTTTTGGCGACCCAGACAATTCCCATGCCTTCATTGCAACACCGACTTGAAAGATTCGCGCAGCGCGCGAGTACGCTGGCCCGGGCGTTTCTTAAGCAATGCGCCAACTCGCTGACCCTGGCCGGGCGTTATGGGCAGTTCAGGACCATGCGCGAGTGGAGTTGCGTCGACGCCTATGGACGACCGATCCCCTGGTACACCTACCCGGCGATTGAGTACCTTTCGCACATCGATTTTTCCGGCATGCGGGTACTGGAATATGGTAGCGGGAATTCGAGTCTGTGGTGGCTCGGCCGCTGTCGCGAGGTCACGTCCATCGAAAATGACCCTGTGTGGCACGCAAGAATTTCCTTGCAGGCCGCCGGCAAGCCGGGTTTGCATTACCGCCTGGAGCGCACCGAGCAGGCTTATGTGCAGCAGTCGGGACTGCGCGAAGCGCAGGTTGTCGTAATCGACGGTGTACACCGCTCGCGCTGCGCCGATGCCTTCGTGCTGGCCTGTCGTGATGGTCCGTCGGCGGCCATGATGCTTATTTTCGACAATTCAGACTGGTACCCTAAGACCATTCAAAAGCTGCGCGACTCGTTGGACTGGTTGCAGGTTGATTTTCATGGATTCGGCCCCATCAACCGCTACACGTCCACTACCAGTATCTTCATCAACCCGCATCTCGCGGGTAAGCTGGCCTACACGCGCCCGCTGGCGTCTCTTGCCTGGATTGACAATGCAAGCGCAAACCCCGACGACATGCCCGCCCCGTGAAAGGGCACGATCGTATGGGAAATGATGGTGGGAACAATCACAGAAAGGGAGCTATGCAGCGTAATTTGATCACCGGCGGCGCCGGGTTTCTTGGCTCGCACCTGTGCGATAGGCTAACGGCCCTGGGCGAAGATGTGCTGTGCGTGGACAACTTCTTCACCGGCAGCAAGCGCAACCTGGCGCACTTGATGGACAAGCCGAATTGTGAATTAATGCGACACGACGTGACATTTCCGCTATATGTGGAGGTGGACCGGATATTCAATCTGGCCTGCCCGGCTTCGCCGGTACATTACCAGCATGACCCGGTGCAAACAACCAAGACCAGCGTCCACGGCGCCATTAATATGCTTGGTTTGGCCAAACGAACCGGGGCGCGCATACTACAGGCTTCGACCAGTGAGGTGTATGGCGATCCGGAAGTTCACCCGCAGACTGAAGGCTACTGGGGAAGGGTGAACCCAATCGGTATCCGCAGTTGCTACGATGAAGGAAAGCGCTGTGCAGAAACGCTCTTCTTTGATTACCATCGCCAGCACCAGCTGCAGATCAAGGTCATGCGAATTTTCAACACGTATGGACCCCGAATGCATCCGCAAGACGGCCGCGTAGTCAGCAACTTTATTGTCCAAGCCATCAAGGGCGAAGACATCACTATATATGGAACAGGTCAGCAGACGCGCAGTTTTTGCTATGTTGACGATTTGGTTGAAGGCATGATTCTTTTCATGCGTAGTCCCTCGGACTTCACCGGCCCAGTGAATATGGGAAATCCGGTCGAATTCACGATGCTGCAACTGGCGGAACATGTGCTGCAGTTGGTCGGCGGTAAGTCGAAATTGGTATTCCATCCGTTGCCTGCCGATGACCCGAGGCAGCGGCAACCGGACATCAGTCTGGCCAAGGCAAGATTGGGCTGGGAGCCGAAGGTGTGCCTCGAGGACGGCTTAAAGCGGACGGTTTCCTATTTTCGCGATTTGTTGAATGCCTGATTTCGGCCTTCGCACCGCGGTGGTGCTCATCATATTCAATCGGCCAGATACCACCGCGCGCGTTTTCGCTGAGATCGCTAAAGCCAAACCACCCAGACTATTGGTGATTGGCGATGGTCCCAGAGGCGACCGGCAGGGTGAGATGGAGCAGGTGGCGAAGGCTCGGGAAATCGTCCAACGCGTTGATTGGCCGTGTACGGTTCAGACCAACTTTTCAGATGTCAACCTGGGCTGCAAGAAGCGGGTGTCGAGTGGTATTGATTGGGTTTTTAGTCAGGTCGACGAAGCGATTATTCTTGAGGATGACTGCCTACCTGAACCGAGCTTTTTCCGTTTTTGTGAAGAAATGCTGGAGCGCTACCGAGCGGACCTGCGAGTTGGGATGATCAGCGGAGACAACTTCCAAACGGATCCAATACCTGGCGCTGATAGTTATTATTTTTCCAAGTACTGCCATATTTGGGGATGGGCGAGTTGGAAGGACCGCTGGGTCGAGAGTTATGACGTCGGCATGGCCCAATGGCCAAGGGTACGTGATACAGGCCAATTGGCCGACATGTTGGGCGGTTCAGGGCCGGCCCGTTATTGGGGAAAAATATTTTCCCGAGTGCACCGGGGAGAGGTTGACACTTGGGACTATCAGTGGGTTTTCGCGAATTGGTTGCAGGGCCGTTTGAGCGTGATGCCTACGGTGAATCTGGTGAGCAATATCGGATTCAGGCCGGATGCGACACATACAAACAGCCTCACAGAACTTGCCGATTTGCCAACGATGCCAATGGGCTTTCCATTGCAGCACCCGGTCGGCCTATTGCGGAATACCAGGGCAGATCGCGTCAGTGCCAAAAGATGTTTTCAGCCTTTGTGGCGGCGCATCTACGGAAGAGTGAAGGGGTGGCCACGGATCCTCAGTCAAAAAATAAAGCGCGTGCTTGCATGAGCTGTCCTATTTGCTCCGGACGGCTCTCCGCTTGCTTTAAGGCCAAGGTGCTGCATAAATACGAGGCACAGTACGAGGTGTGCGACGGCTGCGGTTTTCTTCGGGCCCGCGACCCCCACTGGCTGGCGGAGGCCTACGCAGAGGCTATCGCGATGGCCGACACCGGCCTGGTCATGCGAAATGGTCTGCTCGCATGCCAACTGGCGGGGGTTCTTTATTGGGTTGCTGGTGAGCGGGGGGCAGGCCGTTACCTGGATGCGGCTGGTGGTTACGGTATGTTGACGCGCCTGATGCGGGACTTCGGGTTTGACTTCTACTGGGCTGACAAATACAGCAGCAACCTGATGGCCAGGGGGTATGAGTACGTCAAGGATTTGGGCCAGTGCCAAGCGGTGACGGCAATGGAAGTCATTGAGCATTTGACCGATCCGGTGAAATTTGTCGAAGAAACCCTGGCAGCGGCGGGGTCCGACACCTTGGTGTTCTCTACCCAGTTGTATGAGGGCGCGGTGCCGGATCCGCACGCGTGGTGGTACTACGCTTTCGCAACCGGACAACATATTGGATTCTTCCAGAGGCGATCGCTGGAGGCCCTTGGGCGGCGACTTGGCCTAGGGTTTTCCAGTGCGAATGGCATTCATATCCTGTCACGAAAATTGGTGGATGAGCGCATCTTGGGTATTGTCACCAACCGCTGGGTCTGCCTCGCCTCACCCTGGTGGACAAGGCGCAAGCTGGGGTCCAAGACCATTGATGATCAGACCTCGATGTTGAAGGCGTTAGAGTAGGCGTGGGTGAAATCTGCATCGACGGAATCATCTTTTCCCTTCAGCAGCGTGGGGGCATCAGCGTCTATTTTCATCAGTTGCTGCACTGTCTGCAGCTGCAGCGTGAGCGCGCCACGCTGACGCTTGAGATCCCCACCCGGCAGCAGCCCACCGGATTGGGGACGAGTACGACGGTATTGGGCCGTGCAGCCCGGTTTCTGGAGCGATACCGAGCTTGCCGATTGCCGCAAGCTGCCTCGGTGTTTCACTCCAGTTACTACCGCTTGCCATCGGATCCTGGCGTGCCAACCGTCGTGACAGTGCATGACTTTATTTACGAACGCTACAGCAGCGGGCCAAGGCGGTGGGTTCATCTGAGGCAAAAGCACGCGGCGATACGCGCAGCGCAGTTTCTCATCTGCATCTCCGAGTCGACACGACAAGACCTGCTGCATTGGGTGGGCTTGCGGTCCGGACAGACGGTGCATGTTATTCACAATGGCGTTGCCGATACATTTTTTCCCATTGAGACAAGTCCGGCGCCCCGTCCCTATGTGCTTTTTATCGGTGAGCGCGGCGGGTACAAAAACTTCCGACTGGCGTTGCAGGCAATGGCGTTCTTGCCGGGCTTAGAGTTGCACTGTGTGGGCGGCGGGGCGTTGCGCAGCGCTGAGCTGGCTGGAGTCGATGCGGGTATACGCAATCGCGTCAGGCACCTGGGCTTTGTAAGCGACCAGGCGCTCAATGAACTCTATAACCGGGCCCTTTGCCTGGCCTATTTGTCGAGTTACGAAGGTTTCGGCATCCCTGTGGTGGAGGCCATGCGCGCGGGCTGTCCGGTCGTGAGTATGGATTGTGCGGCGGTCAAAGAGGTCGGCGCACAGGCGCTGACTATCGTGGCCGAGCCGGATCCAAGGCGGGTAGCCGACGCAATTGCGCACGCCGCGACTTCGACGGCGCGCAGCAGCCTGGTCAGCCAGGGACTGGCGGTTGCGAGCGGCTACTCCTGGGCGCACACGCATAGCCAGACCTTGGATGTTTACCGGAGCTTGGCCTGAAATGAGACGGCGACCTGCCACGGGGGAAATTTGAAAATATCGGTGATCACCGTCGCCTACAACAGCGCGGCGCATATTGTGGATTGCGTGCAGTCGGTCGGGGGTCAAACCCACCCGGATATGGAGCATATCGTCATCGATGGTGGCTCCCACGACGCCACCTGCGCGCTGGTGCGCCAGCATGGAAGCCGGGTGACTACGCTGCTGTCCGAACCGGACCGCGGTATTTACGATGCGATGAACAAGGGGGTGGCCCTCGCGACCGGCGATATCGTTGCCTTTTTGAACTCGGACGACACCTACGCATCCGACACGGTTCTCGCCCAGGTCGCACAGGCCATGGTCAATGAACCGGAACTGGACGCCGTTTTGGGCGACGTGCTGTTCTTCGACGCCAAGAGGGCGGCCTATCCGCTTCGGCGTTACCGTTCTAGGCGCTTCAGCCCAAAAAGCCTGGGTTGGGGTTGGATGCCGGCGCATCCGGCGATGTTTGTGGCGCGCAGTTTGTTCGAACGCGCGGGAGGATTCAAAATCGATTACCGGATTGCGGGAGACTATGAATGGGTTGCGCGGGCATTCGGGCCGGGAGATCTGCGCTACCGGCACTTGAACCAAGTGCTGGTGCATATGCAAACCGGCGGCGTCAGCACCGGCGGCT
>CAISIP010000338.1 GCA_903885415.1 uncultured beta proteobacterium | reverse complement strand
CTACCACGACGCAAACAACTGGCCGCTGTTGCGCGAAGCGCTCAAGACGATGGGGCGCTCCGATCTGATCGGCAACGGCAAGCATCACCTGATACCAACTTTTCAACCGCTGACCGACGGAAACTACACCAGCGCCCGGCGCAAAAACTCCACGGTCGCCCGGCCAAAGAGCGAGCCGATCGGCAGGGGCCGACTGCTAACGCAACACACCGGGCTGCCGCCGCGACAAAGCGGTGTGGCGAGACCCGGTGCGGGCGTTGCAGCCGTCGCCGACCGCAAGACGCCAGCGATGCGGCGCAAATAGGGGCCGCCACCCTGCGCCTTGCTGCGCAGTCAGGCCGCGTTCGCCGGCGGCTGTTTGGCGCTATATCGTTAGTCGCCGCGCTCGCGCGACCACCGGCCAGCGTTCTGTGGCCACGCCGTCGCGAACCGCCCAGACTTCGCTGTGCAAGGCCATGGTGGGGCATACATGGCGTGGAATGCCGTAGACCACATCGCCGATCTGGTAGTCGCTGGCGCGTTGCGTTTTCAGCACCAGGTGCTCCTCGCTGTGGACGACGGCAATCGCATCTTCCAGTCCGAACAGGCGCACCCGGGGGTGGGGCATTTCCGATGCGACCGATTTGTGGCCCAGATCGAAGCACAGGTGGCCGGGCGACGGCTTGCTAACGACGCGGGTGAGCAGCACCGCCGCATTGAGAAAATGGTGGCCGGGGCAGCTTTCTTCCTGGTTGAAGTCCCACAGAACGGTCGTTCCGGCGCCGACTTCCACGTCGGCCTGCTGCGCCAGCAACTCAAAGGTGGGTGTTCCGCTGGCGATCGTCAGCGGCACCGGCAGTGACTCGGAGCGCATCTGCTCGCGCAATGCCCACACCGGTGCAAAGGCTTGCGCGACCGCATCCTGGTCGGGGCCGCGCAAGTGGCCCTCGTAGGCGTGCAGCCCGGCGGCGCGCACGCCCGGCGTGCGGCAGATCTGTCGGTACAGCGCGGCGGCTGCCTGGTCCGGGATGATTCCGGTGCGATTCATTCCGACATTGAGGTCCAGGTACAACGGTATGACGACGCCTGCCGCCACCGCAGCGTCGCTGATCGCCTTGAGGTTGAGGACGTCGTCGACCAGTGCCGAGAAATGCGTCTGCGCGAAGCGCTGGACCAGGGTGAGCAGCCTTGCGATGTTGGGGCCCGATGGCTGGTAGGCGAGCAGGATGTCTTCGCCGCCGGCGACCGCCGTCATCTCGGCCTCGGCGATCGTCGACACCTTGAACTTGTGGATGCCTGCAGCGCGTTTGAGGGCAATGACCTGCGGCAGTTTGTGCGACTTCACGTGCGGCCGAAGCCGCTTGACGTCGCCTGCCATGGCGATCATGGTCTTCAGATTGCTTTCGATGCGCTGCGGGTACAGCAGAACGCTTGGCGAGGCTATCTCGGAGGCGTTGGCGATGGAAAACCAGTCGGACATGGGGACTCTCTTTCGGATCAGGGGAATGAATCGGGTTTCAACGCCAGGGTGCGCAGCGGGATGTCCTGCGCGACCGCCAGCGCCTGGAGCTCGCCACAGGTCTGGCCGGCAAAGAAAGCGGCGATGGTAGCGTGCGTCGCGCTGGCCATCATCGGATTGCGCGGGCTTGCCTGCACGCCGGCGGCTTTGCACAGCGCAGCGGCGAAGTGCGGCTCCAACGCGGCCACCGCGACGCGCCCGTCCTTGCAGCCATAGATACGGTAGCCGGCGTGGCCGCCGCCTACTGGGCCATCGGGCAGCGTCATGCCCCAGCTGCGCGGCAGCGCCAGCCAGGCGGCCGCAGCCGACAGCGCGACTTCGCTGTAGATGCCTCTGCCACTGCGGTGGCGTTGCAGCACGGCGCCAAGAACCGCCTCGGCCGCCATCAGCGCGCCGCCCATGTCGGCGTACAGCGTGGGGGGCATCTCGTGCGACAGGAGCAGTCCGGCCTCGGCCATGTAGGTCAGGTCGTGCCCCGCTTCCTGCGCCCGCTCGCCAGGGGCGCCGACGATCGCCACCTGCGACAGTCCGGGGTACTCCTTGTGCAGCGCCTTCCAGCCCAGCCCCAGGCTGGCCAGTGCCGCAGGCCTGAAGGAGGTCAGCAGCACCTCGCTACGGGCAAGCTCGCGGCTCAAGACGCTGCGCCCTTCGGGGGTGCGCAGATCGGCCTGCAGCAGCTTGACGCCCCGATGCACGGTGGCAAAGACGTCTGGGTTGTAGCGAGCCATCGGGTCGCCAGCAGGCGGTTCGAGCTTGGTGCAGGTCGCGCCCATGGCCCGCAGCCGCATCATCGTTGCGGGGCCCGGGACATTGAGCGCCAGGCTCAGCACCCGAACGCCGCGCAGTGGCTTGATCGAACTCGGCTTGGGGGGCGTGGGCATGCGAATGGCGCGATTATCCATGGTGACCAGAGGCCGCTTGCAAATCCGCGGCAGCAGCGCTCGGCGCACCGAAGTCCAGCGGCAGTCCGACATAGTTCTCCGCCAACGCTCGGGAAGCGGCATCGGAGTGAACCAGGTAGTCGAGTTCGGCGTCCTGCATTTTCTGACCGAAGCCGGCGCTGTCGGGAAATCGATGCATCAGCGAGGTGAGCCACCAGGAGAAGCGCTCGGCGCGCCAGACCCGGCGCAGGCAGCGCTGCGAGTAGTCGTCGATTCCTGCCGGGGAGCGCTCGCGGTAGTACTCGTCGAAGGCCTGCGACAGGAACTTCACATCGGTCGCTGCCAGGTTCAAGCCTTTGGCGCCGGTTGGCGGGACTATGTGCGCCGCGTCGCCGGCCAGGAACAGTCGGCCAAAGCGCATCGGTTCGGCGACAAAGCTGCGCAGCGGTGCGATGCTCTTTTCAATCGATGGCCCGGTGACCAACTGCTCGCGCGCCTGCGGATCCAGGCGGCGGCGCAGTTCGGCCCAGAAAGCCTCGTCGGACCACTGCGCCACCTGGTCGCCCAGCTCGCACTGTAGGTAGTAGCGGCTGCGCGTCGGGCTGCGCATCGAGCACAGCGCGAAGCCGCGTTCGGTGTTGGCGTAGATCAGCTCGTGCGATACCGGGGGCACGTCTGCCAGAAGGCCGAGCCAGCCAAAGGGGTAGACCTTTTGGTATTCGGTGATCGCCTGCGTCGGCACCGATGCGCGGCAAACGCCGTGAAAGCCGTCGCAGCCGGCAATGAAATCGCACTGCAAGACATGCTGGCGCGTTCCCTGCGGCCCATCGGTGCCGTAGCGGAGCACGGGATGCGCGCCATCGAAGTCGTGCACGCTCACCGTGTGGGCGCCGTAGACCGTCGGGAGCCCCGCCGCATGGCGCGCCTGCATCAGGTCGCGGGTGACTTCGGTCTGACCGTAGACGGTCACGTTCTTGCCGCCAGTCAGGCGCTCCAGGTCGATGCGGTGGCGACGGCCCTGAAACAGCATGTCAAAGCCGCCGTGCACCAGGCCCTCGCGGTGCATGCGCGCGCCCACACCCGCTTCGTCGAGCAGGTCCACCGTCACCTGTTCCAGCACCCCGGCTCGAATGCGACCCAGCACATAGTCGGCGCTCTGGCGCTCAACGATCACGGTGGCGATTCCCGCCTGGTGCAGCAGTTGTCCAAGCAGCAGCCCCGAAGGACCCGCGCCGACGATGGCGACCTGGGTGCGCATGGTGGCAGTGGGCGTCCG
>CAISIP010000337.1 GCA_903885415.1 uncultured beta proteobacterium | reverse complement strand
GTGGGCGCCTCCAGATTGCCTTCGCGTGCCATGCTGTCCTCCGATATTTCTTGGTTTTGGCAAGCAGCCGTCGGCTGCTTGCCAACACCGGCCACGTGCAGGGGCCGGGCAGGCGCGGCGCTTAGCGCGCCGCTGCGAAGGGTCAGTCGACCAGTTCGTTCAAGGCCTTGGCGTAGCGGTTCGCATGGCTGCGCTCGGCCTTGGCCAGGGTCTCGAACCAGTCGGCGATCTCGTCATGGCCCTCGGAGCGGGCGGTCTTGGCCATTCCGGGGTACATATCGGTGTACTCATGCGTCTCACCGGCCACTGCGGCCTTGAGGTTGTCACGGGTGGGGCCAATCGGCAGGCCAGTGGCCGGGTCACCGCACTGCTCCAACCACTCGAGATGGCCGTGCGCGTGGCCGGTCTCGCCCTCGGCGGTGGAACGGAACAGCGCTGCAACGTCGTTTTGGCCTTCGATGTCGGCCTTGTTCGCGAAATACAGGTAACGCCGGTTGGCCTGCGATTCGCCTGCAAAGGCGGCCTTCAGGTTGTCTTCTGTCTTGGAGCCTTTGAGTGCTGCCATGAAAATCTCCTAACTGGGTTGAGGGGTCTGAAACGTCTTGGCGGCCACCAGCGTGGCCACAGACCCGCGAAGCGTAGCGCGCTTGGGCTTGCCCGTCCAATTGGCGCAATCAATGCCTTGGATTCAAAACGACTATGGCCAAGGAGTCGACGATATGGGCCGCAGGGAGTCCCATCCGGTAGCCCCTGTTCCGCTATAGTGATTCGGTTGGTACCCGGCAAAGTCGCCGTCTTGAAAGGCCCCTATGGCAGTTGTCTTGAACCGTAGCGCGACCCTGCCTGCACCGGCGCCGATCCGGCAACTGCACCACTATGCGTACCGGGCCCGCGACGCGGAAGAAACCCGGCATTTCTACGAAGACATACTCGGCCTGCCGCTGTACCACGTCATCCAAAGCGACCATGTACCGAGCACCGGCGAATATTGTCCTTACACGCATTTCTTCTTCAGGCTGCAGGACGGCTCCTTCATCGCCTTCTTCGACCTAGGCGACGACGAAGCAGCGCTCCCCTCGCCCAACACCCCAGCCTGGGTCCACCACATCGCTTTTCGCGTCGACACGGTGGCAGAGCTTGAGCTGATGAAGGCGCGGCTGCAAGCGCATGGCGTCGACGTCATCGGCGTGACCGACCACCATGTATTCAAGAGTATCTATTTTTTCGACCCCAACGGCGTGCGGCTCGAGCTCTCGGCGCAGGTGGCAGACGCGTTCCAGATGCTGCAAGAAAGCCGGCTGGCGCACGAGCGCCTAGCCGAGTGGAGTGCGCGCAAACAGCAGTGGCGGATCGACCGCGCGACAGGACGGGCCAGCGGGCCGCTCAAACCGCAGCGCAACGACAGGCCTGAGCTCGCCGGCCAGCCGGGCGGCGGGCGCCCATGAGATGAGCGAGCGACCCAAGCCCTCGCGAGCCCCGGCTTGCGCCAGTGGCTATGCCTTCGCCCATGGCAGCGGCTACGCGCTGCCAGAGTACCCCTTTGTCGAGCCGCCCGAAATCCGCTGCGCCGCCGTCGTGCGCCACCCGGTGGTGATCGTCGGGGCCGGCATCACCGGTTTGACGCTGGCCTGCGCCCTGGCGCGCCAGGGCGTCGCCGCCATCCTGCTCGACGAGGACAACACGGTCGGCGTCAAAGGCGCCTCCTCGCGTGGCATCTGTTACACGCAAAAGTCACTCGAAATTTTCGACCGGCTCGGCGTGTTTGAACGCATCGCGCGCAAGGGCGTTCAGTGGAGCGTGGGTCGCACCTTCGCGGGAGCCGACGAGGTCTATTCCTTCGACCTGCGCCAGCAGGAAAACTTCCAGCTCTCCGTGCAGCCACCCTTCACCAACATCCAGCAGTTCTACATAGAAGGCTTTCTGGTGGAGCGCATAAACCAGCTCAACGCCAAAGCGACCGCCACGCGTCAGGTGCAACTGCGCTGGTGTTCGCGCGTAACCGGTTTTGAACAGCACCGGGGCTTCGCCACGCTGACAGTCAGCACACCGGCTGGAAGCTACCCGCTACAAGCCGAGCATGTGGTCGACGCGAGCGGGGCACACAGTCCCTTTCACAGCTGGTGCGGCGCGACCATGCGCACGACGCAGGGCGACGACCGCTGGTGCATCGCCGATGTACGCTTTGAGACGCCTGCGCCGGCTGAACGCCACACCTGGATCGAGGCACCTTTCAACGAGAACCGCGCCGTCTGGCAGCACCTCATGGCCGACGATGTGTGGCGCATCGACTACCAGATGGAACCCGACGCCGACCCGGCGTGCATCGCCAGCGAGGCGCAGGTACGCGAGCGCCTGCGACGCCAGTTCGGCGACCGGGTGCAATGGGAGATCGTCTGGGTCGGACCCTACGTGTATCGCAGCCAATGTCTCGAACGGCTGCGCATCGGCAGCGTCTTCTTCATCGGCGACGCCGCCAAGATCGTCAGCCCCTTCGGAGCCCGCGGGGGCAATACCGGGGTGGCCGACGCCGACAACTTGGCCTGGAAACTGGCAGCGGTGCTGCAGGGTAACGCGCCGGCCGCGCTGCTCGAAAGCTACAACGAAGAGCGGCTCGAGGCAGCCCAAACCAATGTGCGTGTCACCAATCGAACGACGCGCTTCCTGCGGCCCGCCCATGGGGTCGAGCGGGTCTTTCGCAGCGCTGTCATCGGCTTGGCGAGGCAATACCCGTTCGCGCGCCAACTCGTCAACACCGGCCGCATGGCGGTAGCCAACCCTTACACCCGATCCAGCGTCTGCGCAGCGACCGGCGGCCTGTCCGTGCAAAACGTGCGGCTGCGCTGGGCCGACGGCAAGGCCGGATGCATCAACGACCTGCTGCAATGGGCCGACGGCAGGCTGCTGCTGCTGGCATTCGGCGACCTGTCGGCCATCGCTTGCCAGCGGCTGATACG
>CAISIP010000336.1 GCA_903885415.1 uncultured beta proteobacterium | reverse complement strand
GTGGATGTTAAAAATCCGCGATCGGTACAGAGCCCGGTAGCCAGCCACCTGACGCGTGTCAGCGAAGATGGCTTGGTAGCGCACAACGATTTGGTGTGAGACCTCGCTTGCCATGCGCTGCGCACTTTCCAACTCCCGGCCACTCAAGGGTTGAATCTCAGCCCAAAAGGTGCCCAGGTCAGTCCATGTGCGAACAGGCCCGCCGTAACTGTCCTGCGCGGTGCTTTGCCGCTGCAAGGTGATGCGCCGGTTCAACTGACCAGAGCGAACCGGGTTCATACCGTCACAACCTTGTACGGATCGAGCAGCCCGTCAACGAAGGGCAATGATTCAATGCGTCCGCGCGAGAGCGCAGCCACCTCTTCGCGGTGCGCATACAGGCTGCCCACGCGCAGCTTGATCCAACTCTTGATGCCTTCTGGAACTTGCGAAGCAGTACCGTACCCGGCATCAAAAGTGACTGACACCGCACCGATCTGCGGCAAGCAAATAGGCCAAATCTGACCAAAGACCGGCGTGATTCGTGCGGGTTCACAGGCGACGTCCACGGTGTAGGTCAAAGCAGGCATGGTCTGATTCACAGACCCCATGTCCAGGTAATTGATCGACACTACCGACTGCACGGGTGCCTTGGCCAGCAAAATCGCATGACCGGGCAAAGTGAAAGTCTGCCCTGCAGGCACACCCATCAGCGACGGTCCGGGGAAGCAGTCGAGCACTTGCTTCCAGCGGGCAGTGGTGAGCTGCCTGCCGGTCAGTGTCTCGGCTGCTTGCCGAGCCGCAGTGATGAGTGAGGCGATCAGCATGTCGTCCTCGTCAAAATCCACCCGCAGATGCAGCTTGGCCTCAAGAAGCGACACCGGCTCCTCTGTGGGTGGCGTGACGAGTTGGATGGGCATTTAGATGACCTGCACCACAGCCGCTTGGTTCGAAGCATCCGCAGGCGCAAAGCGCGGATTGAGGCCAAGCACCTGAGCTGAGGTCTGGCTTGCTGCCACTCCCACCGTGACTGACAGGCGAACAAAGCCAAAGCCGTTCACAGTGTCGAGTTCCTCGGGCTTGACGTTGATCAAGGCCTGCTTGTTGTCGCCGGTAGCTTTGACGATCTGGGTAATCGCTTTACCGGTGATGTCCTTGGCACTGGTGCCAGAGTTGTCCAGGGCCTGCTGCAACTTCGCATCCACTGTGGCACTGGTGCCCAAGACTCCGGTCTGGACAAGGGAGAGAAAGCCGTGGTGGTTGGCCACAGAAATCCAGCCCGTGGTGAGTGTTCCCGCCGCTTGCGCGGCAGGGTCGATGGTGGCGAGAACAGACAGCAGTTCGCTGCCTTTTGCGTTGGGAAACATGGTTTTCTCCTAGGGTTTGGGGCTGCTTAGCGCGCGCCCAGTTGGATGAAGGGCGACATCGTTGCGCTGCCTTTGGCAGGCGTGATGGGGCTGTTGAGCTTGGACTGGCCGTCCATGCGGAAGGTGGTGCGAAACGCAGTCAAGTCCGCATCAAAGTACAGGTGCATCGATGTGGCGGTCTGCATGCCACCCGCCTTGGTGATGGTCTGGTAGTACTTGAGGTCCACAAGCAAGATGTCGCCTTGGGCCGAGAAGGTGTTGGCGTGTTGGGAGACAAACACCGGGCGACCAAGCAAGGTGCCGTAGGGCGAGACCTGCAAGCCACCGACGGGCAGCCCCGTGGGGATGTAGATCGGGTAGTTGCCCAAAGTCAGCGTGAACAGCGCTGGCAGTACATCGTTGTTCACGATCCAGACGGCGTTGGCAAAGCTGCCTGAAGGCAGACGCGCAATCATCTTGGCCAGGTTCTGAGGCACCAGCGTTTGGGTTGCTTGACCAGACTCCTTGGTCACGGTGACCGTTGCGCCAGAGCTGAGCGCTCCCACAGGCACACCGTTGCCAGCACCAAAGAGGATGGACTCGTTGGTTTTCCAGCGAATGGACAAGGCAACCTTCTCGGGCAGATAGGTGGTCAGCGCATTGGCGTCGTCCAGTAGTTCGTCCGTGGTGGGGACCAGCGCCATCAGCTTTTTAAGGCGCAAGGTGGCCAGGCCCAGCACCGGCTTGGATGCAACAGCCGAGGCAGCTTCGCCCTGCCAGTAGGCGCGGATACCGTTGGTGCCCCATGGCGTGGTCTCGTCCTTGGGGAACGCCATGCTGTTGCCGCTGATCTCGACGTTGTCGGTCATGGGCAGCAAGGAGTCCTCGCCCAAGGAGAGCTTGAAAATCTGCTGGGAAAACTGAGGTGGCACCAAAAAGCCACCGTCTTGGCCCGAGGCCTCGTTGGCAAAGCTGCCGGGCGCTGCTGCACCACGGCCACCGCCAATGAGCAAACGTTCATCGAGCGACTTGCCGGGCTTTTCTGCCTGGTAGACCGCCTGCATGAACTCGCCCGCAGTGCGAAAACCATGCAAAGGATCGGCCTCGCGGTTGTCGGTGACGGTGATGAAAGCGCCAGAGCTTGCTGGGGCGTGGGCCATTTGCGCTTCTTCAGCGATCAGGCTTGCTTCACGGTCGATGGCGTTGCTCGCGGCTTCGATTCGGGTCTTGAGTGCGTCGAAGGCGGTCGCCTCCTCATCGCTCAGGTCACGGTTATCCGATGCGGCGCGGTCAGTGAGCGCGCGCGCTTCTTTGACCAGGGTAGATTTGCGAGCCTGCAGCTCGCGCAATTGCTTACTCATTTGGGGTTCTCCAAAATCAATGGACGTAAAAAAACCACCGGGTCTGAATTGACGAGGTGGTTGCTTGGGGTGCGGCCAACGGGCCGCTTCACTTTGCTGGCAGCCCTCTACGGAGTGCTGCCCGAAAAAATATTCACATCAAGGCCAGCGAATTCCTCGCCTGGTTGAGCCGTGATGCATTGGGTTTGAGTTGCGCACGCGCATCGCGGCGCATCTTTTTGACGACATCGTTAAAGGTGGCAATGCCGTCGACCATGCTGCTGGCAAGGGCAGCGTCGGCTCCAAGGACCCGACCCTGACCCATGCCGTCTCGCACCTGGGAGATAGGCACACCGCGTCCCTTGGCCACTGCCTTGGTGAAAGCGGCGTAGTAGTCATCAACGCGGGACTGCATAAAGCCCTGAGCTTCTTCGTCCAGCGGCGCATATGGATTGCCCTCAACCTTGAACTTGCCCGCCGAAATGAGTGTGGTTTTGACACCGGCCTCATCCATGGCTTTGCT
>CAISIP010000335.1 GCA_903885415.1 uncultured beta proteobacterium | reverse complement strand
TTTCCAATTGCCCGGCCAGATCGCGCGCGTACTCCATGCCGGCGCTCTTGGGCGTGAGGATCAATTCGGCGCCAAAAGCCCTCATCGTCTGCGCCCGCTCGATCGAAAGATCCTCGGGCATGATCAGTACCATGCGATAGCCCTTGATGGCGGCGGCCATTGCCAGTGCGATGCCGGTATTGCCCGATGTGGCCTCGATCAGCGTGTCGCCCGGCTTGATGTCGCCGCGCTCCTGCGCACGTCGGATCATCGACAAAGCGGGTCGGTCTTTCACCGAACCGGCCGGGTTGTTGCCCTCAAGTTTCCCCAGGACAACGTTGCCACTGGCTTGGTCTTGTGCAGCACCGATGCGCTGCAGAGCAACCATCGGCGTCTTGCCGATGGCGTCTTCGATGGTTGGGTAATGCATGACCCGCACTGTGCCATAATTTCCCGCTGACTCAGCGTCGCCGGAGTGGTGAAATTGGTAGACGCACGGGACTCAAAATCCCGCGGGGTAACACCCGTGCCGGTTCGATTCCGGCCTCCGGCACCAACAATTTCCAAATAGTTGTTATGAATCAACAGCTTGGCAGTACCAAGGACTATCGGTTTAGGTAGAACTTAGGTAGAACGCAGCGCAGTGCCAGATTGCGCCGCAGCGCCACATGTCGCCAATAGATCGACCGGCCGACCTGCTGCTGCCCGGCGTTCGCTAATGCCCGTGTTCAGGTATTTTCTTTCCAGCGTCGTACCGACTTGAGGTGGATGTCGAACAGGCTCAGCGCGCGGCCGACGGTCTGGTTAATGATTTCATCGAGGGTCTGCGGTTTAAAGTAAAAAGCAGGCACCGGCGGCATGACAATAGCACCGTTGGCGTTGGCCTGTTGCATCAATGCGAGGTGCCCGGCGTGCAGCGGGGTTTCGCGAAACAGCAGCACCACGCGCCGCCTTTCCTTCAAGCACACATCGGCAGCGCGCACGGTGAGTTCGCTGTCATAACAATTGGCGATGCCCGACAAGGTTTTGACCGAACACGGCGCGACCAGCATGCCCGAGGTGGCAAACGAACCGCTTGAAATCGACGAGCCGATGTCGCGGTATTCGTGCACGACGTCGGCCATGGCTTTGACCTGATCGGCGCCATACGGTGTTTCTTCGAGGATGGTACGCAGCGCTGCGGGCGAAAGAATCAGATGGGTTTCGATCGAACCATGTTCGCGCAGCAACTGCAGCGCGCGGATGCCGTAAATCGCTCCCGAAGCGCCGGTGATGGCGACGATCAATCGCCGCGATGATTTTTCCATTGTGTGCTCGGTGTGGCTATGGATGGTTGACACGGCGGGCGAGAGTCGCTTGCTGCGATTTTCCTTGCCGGGCCGGCTCTTCTTCATTAACATCTTACGGGCGGCATTGTAACAAGCCTACGAATTATTTTCGTTTGTCAGGCGACGATTCGCCGTCACGCTCAGCATAAATGTCCAGTTATGAATATTCCCCCCTTCCGATACTCGAACAGCAGGACGTCCTGGCCGGTTTGCGACAGGAATTGCACGCCCATCCCGAACTCAGCTTCAAAAAGATCGTGCCGCCAGTCTGGTTGCGAGAGGGACGCGAGAGGGACGCGAGAGGGACGCGAGAGGGACGCGAGAGGGAGCCTATAGGTGCACGGGGGGGGGCTGGCCGACACCGGCGTATCGGGCGATTGCCTGCGCAGCGGTGGCCCGTCGACCGGCCTAGGCTCCGACATGGACGCGCCGCCGATCACCGAGAAGAACATGTTTGTGCACGGGTAGGCGAACCAAGGGTTGAGGCACGCCTGCGGTCAATGATGGACGTACCGCCATGCTGTGGGGGGCGACCGGGCTCGATTCCAGGTAATGGGTAAGGCTGCCTGAAACCCTATTGCCGACCTTAGGCTGGCAAACGCCGGCTACAGGGCTTGCGTCGGCTCTTGAAAATGTTAGAATTCGGACTATCGGTGCGATTTCGGTGCGACCCATCGGTTTTGCCGTGAAATTTTCTGCAGGCCTGCCTAAACCTTGGCCCCAACTGTGAACATGTTTGAAGTCGGCCGCCGCCTTCTTCTATGACGATCTAACCTCTGAAACGCAATGGCCAATCCGCTCGATCACCTGTTGTATGCCGGCGCTGATCTCGATCAGATGATGGCCGGCTTTGAAACCTTGTGCGGCATCAAGCCGGGCATGGGCGGTGTGCACCCGGGCTTGGGTACGCGCAACGCACTGGCCTCACTTGGGCCTGACTGTTATTTCGAAATGATCGCGCCTGATTCAGAGCAAAACGTGCCAGGTTCATGGGGTGAGTTATTCAAGACCTACACGCACCCGCGCATTTTCTCGTACATGATCCGCGCAACGGATCTGGAGAGCATGGCCGCAGTGCTCACTTCCGCAGGCATAGAAAGCGATCTGTTTGAGGCCTCGCGCACCACGCCGGCAGGCGCGGTATTGAAGTGGCGCCTGTTGATCCCTAGGGACAATCCCTTGGGCAACTACGTTCCCAAGTTCATCGACTGGACCGACACCACGCACCCTGGTTTGACCTCGGCCAAGGGCTCGTCCTTGATCGATTTCGAGATTGGCCACCCCGAAGCGGCGCGCCTGCGCAAGCTGCTCGGCGAACTCGACGTTGCGGTGGCCGTTAGCCTTGCCGACCGGCCCTGCATGCGCGCGCGCCTGAAAACTCCGGCGGGTCTGGTCGTAATGAATTCGGCCAACTGAAGAGACCGCCATACGTGATGCAAGCTGCCAGTCCCCGCGCCTTCGACACGTCGGGCATTCTCGAACCGACCGACGATTTCAACCATGGAATGCACGGCCAGCGATGAAAGCCAAAACTATTGGCTCCAAGAGCGTGCCGGAATTTGCTGTCGGCATGGATCTCAGCACCGATGCCGGCAAAACGCCGCAGTCCAACCGCCAGAGCGACCACGCCTTTGAAGTGCTCTATCGCGCTATCGTACGCTGCGAATTTCTTCCCGGCGCCATGGTTCCCGAGGCGCAACTGGCCGAGCGCTTTGGCCTGACGCGGGCCTCGACCCGCGCGGCGGTCGATCGCCTGGCAGTACTGGGCATGCTGCGCCCGGTGCGTCGCCAGGGCTATATCGTCAAGCCGATTACGCTGCGCGATGTCAACGACCTGTTCCAGTTGCGTTCGATTATCGAGGTCGCGGCCAACCGCGGCGCCGCCGGCCGGGTCGACGAATTCAGCCTGCGTCGTCTCGATAAGGTTTGTTCGCAGTACTACCACGCCGGCGATCGCGAAAGCGAATCCAAGTTTCTGCAGGCTAACAGCGAGTTTCATCTGACCGTCGCGACCGCCACCGGAAACTACCGCATCGTTTCGGC
Organism: uncultured beta proteobacterium; assembly: GCA_903885415.1. Taxonomy (GTDB): domain Bacteria; phylum Pseudomonadota; class Gammaproteobacteria; order Burkholderiales; family Burkholderiaceae_C; genus CAISIP01. The sequence continues at coordinate 12,118 of CAISIP010000335.1, read as the reverse complement.
GCTGGCGCAGATTTTTAAGGAAATGGAACGCCTCTTGCATATTGGTTTATCGTTTCGCGACCGATCGGAGGAAATTTACCAGGAGCACCAAGCCTTGATCGACGCATTGGCGTGTCCTGACGCCGATCAGGTAGAGGTTTTGACGCTCAAGGAATTGGCAGCATCGAAGAGCATGATCCTCGATGCCTTGATGTCGAACGAAAACCTGCTTGATGTCAACTTATCGTTCGAAAAGGCTTAGTCCTTCAAACACCTGAAGATGGCACACCAATGAGCACAGACACGAACGTTGACTCCGTCGTCCAATGGATGGCCGAATCACCCTTTATTGCCTTCATGAAACTCGAGTTGCTCGAGGCAGACGCCAAGAAAGGCGCGATACGCATGAAAATGCCGATGCGCCCCGAGTTCGAGCGCGCCGCTGCAACGGGGCAGTTTCATGGCGGACCGATCACCGCTTTCATCGACACGGTCGGCGATTTCGCCGTGGCCCTGTTAACCGGCGGCCCGGTGCCGACCATCAATTTCCGGGTCGATTTTTTGCGTCCATCGGTCGGTCCGTATTTGGTTGCGATCGCAACCGTTCGGCGCATCGGAAGGACCGTCGCGGTGGTCGACATTGACGTAAGCGATGACCAGAACCGACTTACCGCAGTGGGACGCGGTTGCTACAGTTCATCGCTTGGATAATGCGGTCCAGATGAAAACCAACAATCTTGCCGAGGTGCTGCCGCGCAACCTCACTGCCATGGGGCCGGCCATCATCGAAGTCGCGTCCGACGGTGCGTCGCGCGAAATTGGGCACGCGCAGATGCAGGACGAGGCCGATCGCATGGCGGCGGGTCTGCGCGCCGCCGGTCATGCGCGTGGCGCGCGCATCGGCATACTGGCCGGTAACAGCGTCAATTTCTTCGTCAGCTTTTTGGCCATCATGCGCGCCGGGATGATCGCCGTGCCGATCAACTTCAAGCTGCCGCGCGACACCATCACCTACATCATCGGTGATGCCGGCATCTCGATGATGCTGGTCGATGCGGCGCGCGCCGACATGGTAGTGGGCATTCCGACCGTGGCCATCGACGTCGGTCCAGCATGGGCGGCATTGCTTGTGCACACGCCGGCCGAGTCGATGACCATGGGCGACGACGAGGTGGCCACCATTCTTTATACCTCGGGTTCAACCGGTCAGCCCAAGGGGGTGCCGCTCACGCACGGTGGATACATCTGGGTGATGCAGGCCTTGCTCGCTGCGGGCGCGCCGTTTGCCGGGAAACGTGGTCTGGTTGCGGCGCCGCTGTATCACATGAATGCGCTGATCCAGAGTCTGTTGATCGCCATGCAGGGTGGTACCACGGTGCTGTTGATGCAGTTCAGCGCCCGCCTCTACATCGAAGCGGCCTCGAAGTTTCGTTGCCAGATGGTCACCGCGGTCCCCACCATGTACGCACTGGTGGCGCGCGAGGTTGAGTGCCTTGCGCGTTTTGACTTGAGCCACGTCGAGTCGGCGAAGTCCGGTTCGGCGCCGGTCACTGAAGCCATGTTCGCCGCGCTCGCCAAGATTTTTCCGAACGCCGCAACCAGCAACTGGTGGGGCACCACCGAATCTGGCCCGGTTGCTTTTGGCCCGCATCCGCAAGGCCTGCCGCGACCAACGCTGGCGCTCGGCTATCCGATGTCGGGCACCGAATACAAGTTGACCGATGGGCCCCACCCCGACGAGGGCGTGTTGTGGGTGCGTTGCCCGGCGGTCTCGCCCGGTTACCTAAACCTGCCGGCCGAATCGGCCAAGCGTTTTCAGGACGGCTGGTATAACACCGGCGACGTGATGCGGCGCGATGAAAACGGTTATGTTTATTTCGTTGGTCGCGCCGACGACATGTTTGTATGCGGTGGGGAGAATATCTACCCCGGGGAAGTGGAAAAACTGCTGGAAAAACATCCGGGTGTATTGCAGGCCGCGGTCTTGCCGGTGGCCGACGAAATCAAGGGCCAAATCCCGGCAGCCTTTATCGTGCGCTGCCCCGGTTTTGATACGACCATCGATGACATCAAGCAATTTGCGCTCGCGCACGGACCGGCCTACCAGCATCCACGGTTTGTCGAGTTCATCGATGAGATGCCGTTGGCTGGCACCAACAAGATCGACAAGCGCGTGCTGGTGCAGCGCGCTGCACGTTTTTCGCGTTGAATTCACGTCTCAAGTTCAGTCCCTATAAAGCAGCACAGGAGACATTGGCAATGCGGGCACAGGTCATACACGCGCATGGCGCAATCGAAGACATCACGTGGGAGCCGAATTGGCGTGACCCCGTGCCGGGCGCGGGTGAGGTGGTATTGAAGGTTGGGGCGTGCGCGCTCAACTATCACGATTTGTTCAGCCTGCGCGGCATGCCGGGCATTTCGCTGCCCTTTCCTCTGATCATGGGCATCGACGTCGCCGGCGAAGTGGTCCGAGTGGGCGCAGGGGTCACCGGCGTCAAGGTTGGTGATCGGGTTGTTGTCGATCCCTTCGACCGCGAGACGGGCGTGCTGTTGGGCGAGCGCGCCGATGGCGGCCTTGCCGAATACGTCAAGGTTGCCGCCAAGCAATTGCTGCCGCTGCCCGACGATGTGAGCTACGAAGCGGCGGCGGCTCTTCCCGTCGCTTACGGCACGGCGTATCGCATGATGGTGACGCGTGGAAGACTCGTCGCCGGCGAAAAGGTTTTCATCCTCGGCGCATCAGGCGGGGTCGGCACCTGCTGCGTGCAATTGGCAAAGTTGGCCGGCTGTCATGTCATCGTTGCGGCCTCAAGCAAGGAAAAGCTCGAACGGCTGCGCGCCTTGGGGGCTGACGACGGTGTCGATTACACGCAGGGTGACTGGGTGCGTGAAGTGCAGTCACGCTACGGCAAGGCGCGTTTTGGCGGAGCAGGTGGGGGCGTCGACGTGGTCGTCAATTTTACCGGCGGTGATACATGGGTGCCATCACTTAAATGCCTGAAAAACGACGGCAGACTGCTGACCTGCGGCGCTACCGCTGGGTACGATCCCAAGGAAGACATCCGCTACATCTGGACTTTTGAACTCAACATCATCGGCTCGAATGCGTGGACACGCGACGATGTGGCCAGCCTGATTGAACTGGTGCGCCAACGCAAGCTCGTGCCGGTGGTTGACCGTGTGCTGCCGCTTGAACAAGCGCGCGAAGCATTCCGCCTTCTCGACGAGCGAAAAGTCGTCGGCAAACTGGTGCTCAAACCGTGATGCTCGGCGTCGCCTTTGCCACCGGCTCTATCGTCGGGAAAAGCTGCCGGAAACTTGCGAAGGAAAGGTCCGTGCGCAATACTTTGAACCTATTCAGCAGGCGAGTGGGTGACTGCGAGTCGCCGGCTTTTTGTTCCGGTGAACTGTCCCGCCCGGGCGTGTCCGGCCGCTCACTCCGGTCTCACGCCCCATTGCGCAGGCCGACACGCGACCGATGCAGCACGGGTTCAAGTCGCACTTACACAACCCTCGATTTCAGGAGCGCGAAGTGAGCCAATTTGCCAGCGGTAAGATTGACGGTGTCAAGAAGCTGACCTTGCTCGAGGTGACGTTTTGGCGCGCGCTTGTGCTCGTCGCCGTCTTTGGCCTGTGGCAACTGGTATCGGGCCGCTTGATCGACGAATTCTGGATCAGCAACCCCTACGATATTTTCACGCGCCTTTGGCAGCTCGCAACCTCGGGTATGTTGTGGATTCATTCGTGGGCCACGCTATGGCAGGCGCTTCTTGGCCTGATGCTGGCCCTGCCGATCGGTATTGCACTCGGCATTTTCCTGGTGGCATTTCCGCGCACCGCGGTAGCCGTCGATCCTTACCTGATGGGTTTGTACAGCCTGCCGCGCATTGCCTTGGCGCCCTTGTTCGTAATCTGGTTCGGCATCGGTCTGATGTCCAAAGTGATGCTGGTGTTTTCGCTGGTGGTGTTCGTGTTCGTGCTCAACACGCGCCAGGGTCTGCTGGAAGTCGACCGCGACCTGATCAGCTTGATGAAAACCATGCGTGCGACGCGCCGGTATATTTTTCGGCGTGTGCAGATGCCGTCGATCCTGCCGTGGCTGATCGCGGCGTTTCGTATCAACGTGGGTCTCGCCCTGATTGGCTCGGTGATCGGTGAACTACTCGGCTCGAACCGCGGTCTGGGTTGGTATATCGAACATTCGGGGGGGCGTCTGGATACCACCGGCGTGTTTGCCGGCCTGATTGCGCTGATGGTTCTTGCTTTGTTGATCAACGAGGCGGTGAGTGCCGTCGAACGCAAAGTATTGCGGTTCCAAAAACGTGTTTGAATTTTTTAAAGAGGAGAGTTGCAATGTTTAGTCGCTTGAGTCGTGTTGTACTGGGGGGTCTGTTGGCCACTGGCCTGGCGGTGTCGGCGTCGGCGGTCGCGCAAACCAAGGTCACCGCCGGCGTATCGGTGTCTTTCGAGGGCATGTTGCCGATTTGGATTGCCAACGAAAAGGGCTATTTCAAGGACGAAAAAATCGACCTTGAAATGATCGACTTCAAGGGTGGCGGCCCGGCCGTCCAAGCTTTTGCGGGCGGCAGCATCGATGTGTTGTTCGCGGCAACCGACCATGCGCTACGCCTGAGAAACCGCGGCATGAATACCGTCGTTTTGCACGGTCTGGACGGTTATCACAACTATTCCTTGATCGGCAAGGCGGGCATACCTACCTCGTTGGTTGGGATGAAGGGCAAGACGCTTGGTATTTCTTCGCCAGGCAGCATGACCGATAACACCATCCGCTGGGCCATCAAGGACAAGAAGCTCGACCCCGATCGCGATTACCAGATCGCCGGTGCCGGCACGGGTGCGGCCATGCTCGCTTCGATCGATTCGGGCAAGGTGGACGCAGGCCTGGTGGTGCAGACTGACGCAGCCTTTCTCCTCGCCAAGAAAAAGGATGCCTACACCGTCGTTGAAGATTACACCAAACTTCCTTACGCCGGGTATTCTGTGCTCGCGCTCGAGACCTGGGTCGCGAAAAATAACGACACCGCACAGGGCATCATCCGCGCCGTCGCACGTGGCGCGGCCGAGATGGAAAAGAATCCGCAGTCGGCCTACCCGATCATCAAAAAGCTCTATCCGCATTTCACAGATGAACTGGTGGCGTCGACGGTCAAGTCTGCCGTTGCGCGCATTCCCAAGGGCGGCCAGTTCAGCGCCGAAGCGGTGCGCAACACCAACGCCATCGTGATCGCCAGCGATCCAAAACTCACGCCGATGACGCCCGAGTCGCTGAAACCGAAACTGTAAGTCCTTTACCAGGCGGACCCACGCGGTCCGCCTGCAATCCGGAAACCATGAAATGACTGACTTATCAGCGGGCGCCGCGCCCAAGGTCGTGCTTGAGCATGTGTCGCAGTATTACGGTCCGCTAGAGGTCCTGAAGGACATCTCGCTGACCATCGATAATGGTTCATTCGTGTCGATCGTCGGCCCCAGTGGATGCGGAAAGTCGACGTTGTTAAAGCTTATCTCGGGGCTGGAGCGACCCACGAACGGAGAGGTGTCCGTTGATGGTGCGCCGGTCGTGGCGACACCGGACAAACTCGGCTTCATGTTTCAGCGTGACGCCCTCTTGCCTTGGGCCACGGTAGAGCAGAACATCACGGTGGGTCTGGAGTTGCACGGCATGCCGCCCGAACATCATGCGGCGCGGCGCGACAATTTGATCGCATTTCTCGGTTTGAAGGGCTTCGAACACCATTACCCGTCGATGCTCTCCGGCGGCATGCGCCAGCGCGTGTCGCTCGGACGATTGTTGGCGTACGAGCCCGAGCTGTATTTGATGGATGAACCCTTCGGCGCGCTCGACGCGCAGACCAAGATCCTGATGGCGCGCGAGCTGTTGAAAATCTGGAGCACGTACAAAAAAAGCGTTGTGTTCGTGACCCACGATATCGAAGAAGCGGTTTTCTTGTCGGACCGTGTAATCGTCCTGTCCGGCCGTCCCGGGACCATACAGGCCGATCTCAAGGTCGACCTGCCGCGCCCTCGGGATTTTCGGACCACCAAAAAAATTCCGCTGTTTCATGACCTGTGTGCCGAAATATGGGACCAGATCATGCAGACGCAGGCACTTGAATAGTCAAACTCACCCCCCTTCTTGGAGCACCCTATGATGAATACCCCAAAGGCCAGCGTCGCGCGCAACACCGCGCCTGCCGTAACACCATTCACCGAAGACCTACGCGGTTTTGTCGAGCGACTGCGTGGAGCAGGCGAACTGGTCGATCTGCACCAGCCTGTCGATATCCGCCACATCGCTACGCTGGTCGACCAGTCAGACAAGGCGCTGATGTTTCATAACGTCATTGGCTACAAGATGCCGGTGCTATCGGGCATCGTGCGTTCGGCGCAGCGCGCTTTCATGTCGATGAACTGCAACAGCTACCGCGAAGTAGAAGCGGTCATGACCCACGGCTTGGCCAATCCGATCGCGCCAGTGCGGGTCGAGACTTCGGCCACCGAAGAAGTGATTTTCACCGGCGATCAGGTTGATCTGTTTTCCTTGCCGGTGCCGATTTTTTCGATCCACGATGGCGGTCCGATGATCACCGCGGGCGTGGTCATGGCGCGTGATCCCGAATACGGCATCATCAACACCGGTTGTTACCGTTTCATGGTCAAGGAAAAAAATCTGACCGGTATAGACATCGTCACGCCCAACAACCTGCGCCACTACGCCGAGCGCGCGTTAAAGGAAAACCGGCCCTTGCCGATTTCGATTTCGATCGGCTCGCATCCGATTGAAACCGTCGCGGCTAATTTTCGCGCGGCGCTCGATGTCGAGGAAATGTCGATCTCGGGCGGCTTTCGTGGCGCGGGCTTGCGCCTTGGGCAATGCCGCACGTCCGATCTGCCGTACATCGCCGATTGCGAAATCGTTCTCGAAGGCGAAATCCTGCCAACGGGCTGGACCCAGCCGGAAGGGCGCTTTGGCGAATTCACCTATTTGATGGGCGGCTTGCATTGGAATCCCAATGTGCGCATCAATGCCATCATGATGCGCCGCGACGCGATGTTTTATGCGCTGCATATGCCTTTCGAGTACAGCTACCTGGGCGCGGCGGCTCTGCACCAGCCGATCAGAAAAGCGCTGCAAGCCACCGGCGTGCATGTCGAGAACATCAACGTGACCATTGGCGGCGCGGCTTACTGGCACGCGGTAGTGTCGATCAAGAAGCAGGCCGGTGAGGGTAAGACCGCGATTCTTGCCGCGCTGTCGGTCAGCGACATCAAACACGTTGTCATCGTCGATGAAGACATCGACGTCTACAACGGCCAGGAAGTGGAATGGGCCATCGCCACGCGTGTGCAGGGCGACCGCGATGTCATCATCATTCCCGGCGCACGCGCCAAGCCACTCGATCCCAGTCTGGCCATCACTCCGGGCGTGGTGCCGACCGGTGCGAAGGTGGGTATCGACGCCACCATCGGCGAGGGTATTCCAAAAGAGCGTTATGAGCGGGTCGCTTTTGCCTACGCCGATACCGCGAAAATCGACGACTACGTCAAGGGCAAGGCCGATGCATTACTCGCCGTCGCCTCGGTAGACGAAAAGGCCCTCGATGCGGAAATCCTCGAAGCCATCGCCGAACAGCCGACCTATTACACCGACCTGAATAAATTGTTCGCCCGCGTTGATTTCTCAACCTTCGCACGCGCCCTGGGTCGTTTGCATGCCGCGGAAAAACTTTGGAAAGATCCGGTCGGCCGTCTGTGTGTCAAGGGTTCGCGCTTCGACGCCAAGCCGGTGAAGTGAGGCGGCAAGGCGCGCGGTCGTGATTCGGACGGTGAAGTCATCATGACCATCGATCGCGACGCCGCCTGGGCTGCCATCGTCGCGTATTACGCCCGACCGGGTGTCGCCGACGACCTGCTGCGTGCGCAGCAGGAGTCGGACCTCGACGTCGTTGTGTTTCTGTTTTTTCGCTACCTTGAAGACGACCTTCACCAGGTCTTCGATGCCGCGGTGCATGCCGAGGCGCGCGCCGCGATCGAAACCTGGCGCGTGGGCGCGATAAAACCGCTGCGTGCACTACGCCGCAACCTAAAAAGTATGGCCGGGCTCGAGACGATCGACGCCACGCGCCATGAATTTCGCGAGTCCTTAAAGCAGATGGAACTCAAAGCCGAACGTATCGAGTTCCTGTCGCTTTGCACCTGGCTCGAAGGCCGCGTGTCGGTGCCGACACCGATCTGACCCACCATCATTTGCCTGGCTGGGTCACTCGGCCGCGACCCGCTGGCTGGCGTCCGTCGCTGCCGCATAGCGCGCAAGACGACCGGCCCAAGGGCTTTGCGGCTTGTGCGCAAGGCGTTCAGCGGCCAGCGCTTCGGCCGTCGCGCGCATCCCGCCTCTGACTGCCGCGTGCAAGGCCGTGAGAGGCAGCACGTCGCGCTGCGCATGGCTGCCGCCGAAGCGCTGGGCCTGACCCCGCACGCGCATGATTTTCTCCACCGCCTCGGCATGGCGGCCGGCGCCAAAGGCAACAAAGCCCTCAGCCAGCGGAAGACCGATGGCCGATGTCATCAGCGCGTTGTCGCCCTGCTCCTGCGCTGTGCGGCGCATGGCATGGAGGCTGCGCTCAGCCAGCGCATGCTGGTCAGCGCCGATGAAGGCCATGACGGCGTGAAGGTCGTTGAAGGCGAGCACGCCATCCTCGGCCTTGAGCTCCCACGCTCGCGCAAGGCGCGCAAAGCGGTCGCCGGTGTCCACACCCTCGAGATACAGCCGCCACAGCAGCGCTGAGGCGTCGAGCATTTCCAGCGCGATGTTGGCTTCGTCGTTCGGACGGATGCGCTCGTCGTACAGGGCGAGCGCTGCTTTCGGGTCCTGCGCGTCAAGGTGTAGCAGCGCGAGGTGCCACCAGTTGTGGTAGCCAAAACCGCAGTCCTGCGACCAGCCCTGCGAGGTGCGATCGAGCCAGTCGCGGCCCTGATCGATGTCGCCGCGCATCTCATGGACATGCGCCACCGCATGCGCGGCCCAGGCGTCCAGCGGCTCGAGCTCGATGGCCTCACGGCCAAGAGCTTCGGCGCGCGCATAGTCGCCGCATTCTTCGAGGCCGAAGGCGGCCATGCCGAGAATGGCGTGCCTGGCCTCATCGCCTGGACCATGGGCGCGCAGCGCGGCGAATGGAATATCGCGCAGTTCGAACTGCTGCCCCGTAAAAAAACAGCCCGCATGCGCGATCTGCACGGCAAGCGCATCGCGCGGATTTTCCTGCGCGATGCGGGCGAAGGTCGCCGTGCTGGCGACCATCTGGCCTTCGGCCCAGCGGGTCGCGCCGGCGAGGTGCGCGCGCTCACGGTCGTCGAGTTCGCAGGCCCGCGCCGCGCGCAGCGAGCGCGTGACCTCGTCGGCAAACAGTCGGTCCGTCATCTGGGCGAGCACGACAGCGCGCGTGATCCAGGCCAGGCCGAATTGGCCGTCGTCTTCGAGTGCGGCATCGAGCGTGGCGATGGGGTCGCCGTGGTAGGTGCGGATCTGACGCAGGGCCTGGTCGAACTTCGCCGCCGCCGGGCGGGAGGAGGTCGAGAGGGCGCAGCCGTAGAGGTCGTAGAGCATGGGACTTGTCCTTACAGGAGAGGCGCCATGACGGCACCGGTTCGATCGTCTGCGATCACGCAAGGCTGGACATGGCGAGGTCGGGTTTTGGGTGGTCTATTCGCTGGATCCGGCATCTCATGCGGCGTTGTTTCGAGCAGACCGATGGTCGCTCACAAAACAGCTTGTTCAGCTGCGCAAAATGCCGCTTTTCCGCAATAGTCATCAAGACCAGGGGTTCAGCTGGGTCGCAGACATCGTTCCGCGCGTCGACGCCATTGCGCGACTACAAGCGCTCAAACCAAGCAGATCAACAGCGTTTGGCATCGTGCCCATGGCCGGCCCCCAAGGTGAAACATCTGAGCAACTGCCTTGCTGGTGACATCAGCCCTTCAATCGGATGCCAATGTGTCACGCCGCAGGTGAAGCTTCGGCGCCAGAGTAAAAACCATGCAGTGGGTTCAATGCATAGTCAGCGACTTCAGTTGGCTCAGCATTGCTGCCAGCAACTCCTTGAGCTCGCCCACCTTGGCAAGCGCATCCTCATTGCGGTTCTGGTCATGAAGCGCACAGAGCTCTGCCGCACATTCATGCATCCGCAAGTGCAAGGGTTCGATGGCTTCGATGGCGGGTTGCATTGCATGGCGGGACGTGGGCACGCTGTCCAGCCAAGCGCCGAAACGGCAGCCGTGGTGATCCAGTGGCATCGGCGCTATCCGCCCGCCCATGAGAAAGCTTTCGATCGTCGCGACCCAGGCTTTATGCTCGACGCTGGCAAAAAGCAGTGGCAAATCTGCGTGAACGATGGCGGGCAGATTGCTCCATTCAGGCTCGTTGCGCCAATTAGCCATCCAATTGGGTAACTCGCCCGCCGGCATGGGACGCGCTATACCGAAGCCCTGTGCCAGATCGCACCCAAGTTGCAGCAACATCGCTCCGTGCGCGGCAGTCTCGACGCCCTCGGCGATAACCTCGCGGCGAAAGGCAAGAGCCAGGCTCAGCACGCCCGTCAGTATGGATAAGTCATCCGGGTCGTCCAGCATGTTGTGCACGAAGCTCTGGTCAATCTTGAGCCACTTGACCGGCAGGCGTTTCAGGTAAGTCAGCGAGGAATAGCCTGTGCCGAAATCGTCCAGAGCAAACAATACGCCAAGTGCCCTGCATTCCTCGATCACATCGGATGCACCAATCAGGTCATCCAGCGCGCTGGTTTCGATCACCTCCATCTCAAGATTATTTGGGTTGACCTTGATGTGCGCAGCCAGCAGGATGCGCAGCCGATCGACGAAGTCTGCCTGCTTCAATTGGCGCGCGCCGATGTTGACGCTCACAGGCAAGGTCAGTCCCTGCGAAGCCCATATTTCCATCTGCGTCAGCGCGCTATCAATCACCCATTGTCCGAGCTCAAAATTCAGCGGATGGTCCTCAATCAGCGGCAGAAATTCCGCCGGTAGAAGAAGACCTTTTTCAGGATGTTGCCAGCGAATCAGCGCTTCTGCGCCAACTATTTTCCCGGTACGCATGTTTACTTTTGGCTGGTAGTAAAGGACAAACTCGCGCTTAGCCAGGCCGTGCTGAATTTGGTCCACGCTGGCGTGATAAGTCCGGAGGCTGCTATCCAATGTTGGGTCAAAGACATGGAAACGGTTTTTCCCCGCAACCTTTGCCTGATACATGGCTTGGTCGGCCTGACGCAGAAGTTGTTCCGCCCCGACACCGTCCCCCTGCGGGTAGAAAGTGACGCCTAGGCTGGCCGTGACCTGGAGCACAAGATCACCTATTCGCACCGGCTGCGCAGCAGCTGCAAGCAGGCGGCCAAGCGTCGGTTGGCATGCGGCGATGCTATCGACGTCGAGAAGCAGCGCCACGAACTCGTCGCCTCCTATGCGTGCGAACGTGTCACTTTCGCGCAAAACAGCTTTGATGCAGGAGGATAACTGGACCAGAAATCTATCGCCCACCGGATGGCCATGCGCATCATTGATGACCTTAAATCCATCGAGATCGAGGAAAACCACCGCCAGAAATTGCGTGTGCCGAAGCGACTGCACCATGGCCTGTTGCATGCGGTCAGCGAGCAGCATCCGGTTGGGCAAATTTGTCAGCGCGTCATAGTGCGCTATATGTTCGAGTTGCTTTTCGTGCTCCTTCATCGCAGTGATATCGGAAAACAGACCGACATATTCCGTGACCTTGCCATCGCTGTCGTACAAAGCGCTTATTCTTAGCATTTCCGCATACAACTCGCCACTCTTGCGGCGGTTCCAAATTTCCCCGTACCAGTGCCCCTTCTCTGTCAGATTGCGCCACAAGGCGGCGAAAAATTCCTTGTCTTGGCGGCCGGAACTAAGGATGCCAGGGCTCCGGCCCAACACTTCATCGCGGGTGTAGCTGGTAATGCGGGTGAAGGCATCATTGACGTCGATGATATTGCCGCGAGCGTCGGTAATCAGGATGCCCTCGCTGGCGTGGGTGAATACGCTCGCGGCGAGCTTGAGTTCCCGCTCGTTTCTTTTGAATTCATTGATTTCG
>CAISIP010000334.1 GCA_903885415.1 uncultured beta proteobacterium | reverse complement strand
CTGCGCCAAGTACCGGGTCGACCCGGACAGCGGACAGCACCGCTACGCCATCGTGCAGGCGGAGGACGAAATCGCGTCGATCGGCATGGTGGTGGGCGCGGGATGGAACGGCGCGCGGGCCTTTACCGCGACATCGGGCCCGGGCGTGTCGCTGATGACCGAGTTCATCGGCTTGGCTTATTTCGCCGAGATACCGGTCACCATCATCAATGTGCAGCGCGGTGGGCCATCGACCGGTATGCCGACGCGCACCCAGCAGGCCGACCTGATAGCCTGCGCCTACGCCTCGCACGGGGATACCAAGCATGTGCTGCTGCTGCCGCAGGACCCGCATGAATGTTTCGAGCAGGGCGCTACCGCCCTGGATCTGGCCGAGCGGCTGCAGACGCCGATCTTCATCATGACCGACCTCGACATCGGAATGAACCAGCGCCTGTGCGAGCCCTTTGAATGGGACCCGGCGCGCCAGTACGACCGGGGCAAGCTGATGAGCGCGCAGGAACTCGAGGCCGGTAAGGATTTTGGCCGCTACAAGGATGTGGACGGCGACGGCATTGCATGGCGCACCCTGCCTGGAACGCACCCCAGCAAAGGCAGTTATTTCACCCGCGGAACCACCCGGGACCCCTACGCGCGCTATTCCGAGCGCGGGCCCGACTATGTCTACAACGTCGAGCGGCTGCTCAAGAAGTTCAAAACTGCTGCAGGCCTGGTGCCGCAGCCGGTGCTGCGCCAGGCGGCGCAAAGCACCCGTGTGGGCGTGGTCTATTTCGGCTCGACCAGCCCGGCGATGCACGAGGCGCTCGACGCGCTGGGCGCGCAGGGCGTTCACCTTGACGCGCTGCGGCTGCGCGCCTTTCCGTTCTCCGAGGCGGTGGCGTCGTTCATCGCAGCGCACCCGACGGTGTACGTGGTGGAGCAAAACCGCGACGCCCAGATGCGCCAACTGCTGGTCAACGAGTTGGAGATCGACCCGGCGCGCCTGATACCGGTGCTGCATTTCGACGGAACGCCGATCACCGCGCGCTTCATCACGTGCGCCATCACCGAACACGCACAGGCCTGCGCGCCGAAAGCCGTTGCCGCAACCGCCGCCAGGGAGGCCGCATGACCTACATCGCCAAGCCTAAGATGCATCACCCGTCGCTGACCGTCAACAAGGTCGGCTACACCCGTCGCGACTACGAGGGCAAGGTATCGACGCTGTGCGCCGGCTGCGGCCACGACTCGATATCGGCCGCCATCGTGCAGGCCTGCTGGGAGCTCGACATCGAGCCGCACCGGGTCGCCAAGCTCTCGGGCATTGGCTGCAGCTCCAAGACGCCGGACTATTTTCTGGGCGCATCGCATGGGTTCAACACGGTGCACGGGCGCATGCCGTCGGTGCTGACCGGCGCTAATCTGGCCAACCGGGACCTGCTGTACCTCGGCGTGTCGGGCGATGGCGACTCGGCTTCGATCGGGCTGGGGCAGTTCGCGCATAGCATGCGCCGCGCGGTTCGCATGGTCTACATCGTCGAAAACAACGGCGTCTACGGGCTCACCAAGGGGCAGTTCTCGGCCACCGCCGACCAGGGTTCGCGCAGCAAGAGGGGGGTCGTCAACAGCGACAGCGCGGTCGACCTGGTGGCGATGGCGCTGCAGCTCGGCGCAACTTTCGTGGCGCGCAGTTTTTCGGGCGACAAGGAGCAGCTGGTTCCTTTGATCAAGGCTGCCATCGGGCACGGCGGCGCGGCGTTCATCGACGTCATCAGCCCCTGCGTGGCTTTCAACAACCACGCCGGCAGCACCAAGAGCTACGACTATGTGCGCGAGCACAACGAGGCGGTCAGCCGCATCGACTTCATCACGCCACGCAGCCCGATCACCACGCAGTACGATGCCGGCGACATCGTCGACGTCCAGCAGCACGATGGGTCGATGCTGCACCTGCGCAAGCTGCACGCGGACTATGACCCTACCGACCGCTACGGCGCGATGGCTTTCATGCAGGCGCACCAGGCGCGCGGCGAGGTGGTCACTGGGCTGCTGTATGTGGATCCGCTGGCGACCGACCTGCACATGGCGCTCAATACCGGCGCCAAGCCGCTCAACAAGCTCGAGGCGCGCGAGCTGTGTCCGGGTGCGCAGGCGCTCGAGCGGATCAACGCGTCGCTGCGTTAAAACCCGACAACGGGGAGGGGGAGCGTCATGGCAGAACGTACCATTTACCAGTCGATGCCGCGCAGGCATGTTGTCAGTCTCGGCCCGCAAGCCAATGTCTGGGAGTCCGCCTGCGTGATGACGCGCGCCAACTGCGGCAGCGTGCTCATCGTCGACACGCCAGGCCACTTGCTGGGCATACTGACCGAGCGCGACCTGATGACGCGGGTGCTCGCCAAGGCACTGGGTCCCACGACGACCCTGGTCAGCGAGGTGATGACGCCCAACCCCTATTGCGTGGCCCCCGGCATGCTGGTGTCGGACGCCGTCCTGGTGATGATTGAGCGCGGATTCCGCCATCTTCCGGTGATCTCGTCCGCCGGCAAAATTCTGGGCGTATTTTCGGTGCGCGATGCACTGCCGCGTGAAATTGGCAACGCGGTGAGCCTGTCGGAGTTCCGCGATTCGGTGAACGACGCTCGCGCTTAGCGCAGGGCTCAGGCTGCTGCGCGTTTGGCGCGTGCACGGGCCAGGGCGGCCTCTATCACCAGGCGTTTTTTTTCCAGCAGCCCGGCGTCCGTGTGCCGCGAGTGCTGTGCCAGGTCGCCTAGTTTGAGCAGCGCTTTGGCCTCAAGCCGGCTGTCGTTTTCCAGTTGCTCGCGCTGGCGTCGCTGTACCGAGTCCTGATAACGCTGGCGCGCTTGGTCCGCCTGCTGCTGCGACCATGCGTTCCAGCCGCTGGCCTGGGGGTGGACCGGCTCCATCACGATGCAGTCGACCGGGCATACCGGCAGACACAGCGCGCAGCCGGTACACCAGGACTCGATCACGGTATGCATCAGCTTGTTGGCACCGACTATGGCGTCGGTCGGGCAGGCGCTGATGCACAGCGTGCAGCCGATGCACCAGTCCTCGTCGATGAACGCGATCGCGCGCGCCGACTCGACGCCGTTGTCCGGATTCAGCGGGGTCACCGGCTGGCCGGTGATCGCGGCGAGTCGCGCAATCCCCTGTGCCCCGCCCGGCGGGCACTGGTTGATCGCCGCCTTCCCGGTCGCGATGGCGCTGGCGTAGGCGGCGCAATCGGGGTATCCGCAGCGGGTGCACTGCGTCTGGGGCAGCGCCGCAAGAATCTGCTGCGCGTCGGCGCTCATCGATTCACGGCTTGCGGGGTGCCCTGGGGGCGGGAGCGCCCAGCCGACCCGCCAGCCGACGGCTCTTCTTGGCAGCAACTCGGGGCTGGCTCGCATCGGCTGGGCGTGCTTTGGGTTGGTGGGCGAGTATGAAGGCCTTCACCTGCGGGTACACCATGTCACGCCAGCGCCGCCCGGCAAATATTCCGTAATGACCCGCACCCTTGACCTCAAAGTGCCGCTGCATGTTCTTGGCCACGCCGGTGCAGATGCTGTGCACTGCGGCGGTCTGTCCAGAACCCGAAATGTCGTCAAGCTCGCCTTCTATCGACAGCAGCGCGGTGTCGCGTATATCCTGCGGCCGGACCCGCTCGGGCTCTCCGTTCGCGTTGCGCACATCCCAGGTACCGTGAACCAGCTTGAAATCCTGAAAGACCACGTTGATGGTGTCGAGGTAGTAGTCGGCGTCCATATCGAG
>CAISIP010000333.1 GCA_903885415.1 uncultured beta proteobacterium | reverse complement strand
GCTCACGGCGCATACGCCGTGTTTCCGCTCCGAAGCCGGAAGCTACGGTCGGGATCCGCGCGGAATGATTCGCCAGCACCAGTTCGACAAGGTCGAGATGGTGCAGATCGTGCACCCGGACAAGAGCTATGAGGCGCTGGAGGATATGACGCGCCACGCTGAGGCGATCCTGCAAAAACTCGGACTGCCGTACCGGGTGATGGCGCTGTGCACCGGCGACATGGGCTTCGGCGCCGCCAGGACCCACGACCTGGAAGTTTGGTTGCCGGCGCAAAATACCTACCGCGAAATCAGTTCAGTCTCCAATTGCGAAGCTTTCCAGGCGCGGCGCCTGCAGGCACGGTTCAAGAATGCGCAGGGAAAGAACGAACTTGTCCACACGCTCAATGGATCCGGACTGGCGGTCGGACGCACGCTGGTGGCGGTGCTGGAAAACTACCAGAACGCCGACGGCTCCATCGACATTCCTGAAGCGCTGCGGCCTTATTTGGGCGGACTGGCGCGCCTGGGCGGCTAAGTAGCCCTGATGCGACGGTGTGGGCCGCGTCGTGGTGCCGGTAGATCGGCGCATGGCCCATTGAGTGGGCATCAAGGAGCCATATGGACAAACTGATGGAGACCGAAACCATTTGGCTGGGCGTCGGCCTGTTGGGCCAGGCTCTTTTTTCCGCGCGATTCATCATTCAGTGGCTGCACAGCGAGCGCATGCGAAAGAGCGTCATACCAGCCGCATTTTGGTATTTCAGCGTTTTCGGCGGCGCCACCCTTCTGGCCTATGCGGTGTATCGGCGCGACCCCGTCTTCATCATCGGGCAGGGCTTAGGACTGCTGGTTTATTTCCGCAACCTGCAGTTCTTGTGGCGTTCTCGCGACACGCCCGCTGGGCCGGAGTCCTGAGTCCTTGGCCACCTGGGCGATCGGGAAATTTGGCCTCCGAATCACGGTTTCCCGATAAGCGCTTGAATTTATTCGATTTTTAGCCTGCAGTTTTTGACATTTTTGGATACACTCGACCCTTAGCCGGATGCGACTGTTCCACCAATGCGGGATTTCATGCAAATTTTTCACCTTTTCGCCATGTTGACGCGAACGCCATGCGCGGTGCGGGTGTCGGTGCGGGATTGTCGGTCTGTCCGGCTGTTGACATGAGCGGTGCCGGCGCACGCGGCGTGCCTGCTTTCGTCGGCGAGAGCGACTCGGTGCGGGCCATCCGCAACATCATTCCGGTTGTCGCGGTGTCGAACTCTACGGTGCTGATCACCGGTGAGAGCGGCACCGGCAAGGAGATCGTCGCACGCTCGCTGCATGTGCAGTCCCACCGGGCCAGCGGAAATTTCGTCCCTATCAATTGCGCCGCCATTCCAAAGGAACTGCTGGAGAGCGAACTTTTTGGCCATCGCAAGGGCGCCTTCACCGGTGCGATTACCGACCGGATGGGCCGATTTGAACTGGCCAACGGTGGCTCCATCTTCCTGGACGAAATCGGCGATCTGACGCTGGAACTGCAGGTTAAGTTGTTGCGGGTATTGCAGGAGCGCACCATTGACCCTGTGGGTGCCCCGCGTGCGGTAGCGGTCGACGTGCGGGTGATCGCCGCGACCCACCGTGACCTCGAGGCGGAAATTGCCGCCGGCCGCTTCCGCGAAGACCTTTATTACAGGCTCAACGTGCTGCCGCTCAATACGCCCACTTTGCGCGAGCGGGTCAGCGACATTCCTTTGCTGCTTGATTATTTCGCCAAGCACCACGCTGCGCAAGGACAGGCGCCGATCACCTTCTCCCCGGATTTCCTGCGCGCCCTGCAAAGCTACCAGTGGCCGGGCAACGTGCGCGAACTCTCAAATTTGATCGACCGCTTTAGCACGCTGTTTGCGGGGGAACGACTCGCGCTCAGCTCTGTCACACCCAGCCTGCTGCCCAAGGGCCTGGCGGCGCTGCAGTCCGAGATGGGCGAGGCAGAAGGCCTGGACAACTTGCCGCTTTTTGACGCGCCGGCCGAAGTCAACCTGGGCGACGATGCGCCGCACGAGGGTGTCTTTTCTGGCAATGAAGTGGAACAGATCACCTTTTTGTCCCAGGGCATGCCGGTGCTTCCCCCGGAGGGGTTGTCGCTCAAGCACCGGTTGGCAGAAATAGAGCGCGACCTGATATCGCAGGCGCTTAGCCGCGCCAATGGCAACGTATCGCAGACCGCACGCATATTGAACCTGCAGCGCACGACGCTGATCGAGAAAATTCAGAAATTCGGCTTGCGCGCCGGCTAGCGCACCAGTGGCGGCATCCGTGACCCGATGCCCTGGGTTGCGGACCACTTCTTCGGTTCTGCGTCGGGTCGACGCCCCAGCAGACCGGCGATCTCAGCCCGATTTAGGGCGTGGCAGCGCGCGGGTATTGAACCATGCGCTCGCGTTGCCTGGCCGCCGCTGCCGATGCAGCTACCGCAGCAGCGGCAGGCGCTGACGCCGGCTGGGCAGCCGGGGCGGCCTGTTGCGCT
>CAISIP010000332.1 GCA_903885415.1 uncultured beta proteobacterium | reverse complement strand
GCTCGCCCAAGCCGATTGGCGCCGGCGAAGGGCTGAGCTGCTGAAGGTGGCGGTCATTGATCTGGATGTGCATCAGGGTAACGGCACGGCCAGCATATTCGCCGGGGATCCAAGCGTTTTCACCTTGTCAATCCATGGCGAAAAGAACTTCCCTTTTCGCAAGGAACCCGGCGACCTGGACGTGCCATTGCCCGAAGGCAGTGGGGACGATAGCTACCTAGCAGCGCTCGACCGTGCGCTGGCCGAATTGCATGACCGCTTCGAACCGGGGCTGGTCATCTACCTCGCAGGTGCTGACCCGTTCGAGGGTGACCGTCTGGGTCGACTGAGGCTGTCCTATGCCGGGCTGCGCGAGCGAGACCGGCGGGTCTTTGAATGGTGTTGGGGCAGGGGAGTCCCGGTGGCCTTCGTGATGGCCGGTGGCTATGGCCACCGGATTGACGAAACAGTTCAGGTCCAGTTCAACACATTCGGCCTGGCACTGGCCTACTGGAAGCGCTGGAGCGGCGTGCAAGGCCGCGTGCTGGGCGCGTGCACAATCAGTGACAGTGCTGCGTCTGGCACGCAGGTCGACCCTCGCCAACCAGGACCACTGGAGCGTCTATAAATTGAAAGCGTTTTCGCATGCATCTTTCTGCCATCGACTCAGCGATCCGGTCGCGCAAGTCCGCTCGGGCTTTTTCGCAGCAGGAGGTCCCGCGCAGCCGCATGGTGGCTTTGCTGGACGAAGCCGCGCGCATGGCCGCGCTGGGCGCCAAGGTCGCGTGGAGCGTCCATGTGCTGCATGGCGATAGCCGTCAGGCGCTGTGCGCGAAGGTCTGCGCCGCGCACGATGCACTGCGCCAAGCTCCCGAGCTTTCATCGCTGTATCGCGAACCTTACGACTACTACCCTGAGAAGTGGACGAGTCCGTACTTGGAGCGCCGGCGTGAGAACGGCTGGAGCCTTTACGGTCTGTTGGGAATCGGCAAGGCGGACAGGGACAAGATGCATGCGCAGCACCAGCGGAACTACCAATTTTTCGATGCGCCCGTGGGGCTTATCTTTACGCTGCCTCGCGCTCTGGGCCGAGGCGAGTTGCTTGCGTTGGGCGCGTTTTTGCAAAGTCTGATGCTGTGCGCCCGCCAGGCGGGTATGCACACATGCCCTCAGGCTGCCTGGAATGGTTTTTCCAGCATCGTCATGCCCCATATCGGCGCGGCTGACAGTGACATGTTGGTCTGCGCCATGGCGCTTGGTTTTGAAAACGGGTCAGATACGGTGAACACCTTTCAGACGCCGCGCGTGCCAGTCCTTGGTTTCACCCGTTGGCTTTCGTGAGGGGATCCCGATTCCGATGGCTGGTGCCGCCGCCCGGCGCAGCCGCCGCGGCCGGTCCAGGGCACAAAGGCCTTCCCTTACACTTCCGGCACAGCCAGGCGGGTCGATTCCGTCGATCGGAATGTTGCCCATGATCATTACAAGCCTTCTCGACACGGATCTGTACAAGTTCACCATGATGCAGGTGGTGTTGCATCAGTTTCCCGGGGCACAGGTCGAGTACCGGTTCAAGTGCAGGAATGCATCCAACAGCCTGACGCCGCAGGAGCAGCGCTTCAACCTGGCTCCGTTCGTGGACGAAATTCGTGATGAAATTCGCTCGCTTTGCAGCCTGCACTTTCATGAATCCGAACTGGATTTTCTGCGGTCGATGCGCTTCATCAAAAGCGACTTTGTGGATTTCCTGGGCCTTTTCCACCTTAATGAAAAGTACATCGTCGTTCGGGCCTTGCCTTCGGGCGAGATTGACATAACGATTCAAGGCCCTTGGTTACACACCATATTGTTTGAAATTCCGGTTCTGGCCATCGTCAACGAGGTTTACTTCCGCAACACGTGCAAATTGCCAGACTTGGTAGAGGGTCGCAGACGGCTCGATGCAAAGGTCGGCCAGCTCCGGGCGGATGGTCTTAGCGATCTGAAAATTGCCGATTACGGAACCCGAAGGCGCTTCAGCCGCTCATGGCATGAGGAGGTTCTGCGGGTGCTGTCGGTGCATGTGGGAACGAACCAGCAGCCTGGCGGCGCGATCGGATTCCCGGGGAAATTGGCCGGAACCAGCAACGTTCTGTTCGCCATGAAGCTCGGACTCACGCCCCTGGGTACCATGGCGCACGAATACCTGCAGGCCTGTCAGGCGCTGGGTCCGCGCTTGCGCGACAGTCAAATCTATGGCTTTGAGTCTTGGGCCAAGGAATACCGCGGCGATCTGGGAATCGCGTTGAGTGATGTATACGGGATGGACGCATTCTTGCGCGACTTCGATCTGTATTTTTGTAAGTTGTTCGACGGTGCGCGACACGACAGCGGAGACCCGTTTCAGTGGGGCGAGCGGATGCTCGCGCATTACGCAAAAAATCGCGTCGACCCACTGACCAAGACGCTGATATTTAGTGATGCACTGACCGTGCCCCGAACGATTGAGCTGTATCGACAGTTTCGCGGGCGATGCCAGTTGGCATTCGGCATTGGTACCAATCTCACGAACGACCTCGGCTACGAGCCATTGCAAATCGTCATCAAGATGGTGCGCTGCAACGGCCAACCCGTGGCAAAACTATCGGACACACCGTCCAAAAACATGTGCGACGATCAACGTTACCTTGGATATCTGCGCCAGGTATTTGAGATTCCCCAGGAGATATGACATGGGCAAGCCAGCCATCGCGATTGCGCGCGCGATCTTCCCGCAAATTATCGAACGACTGCAGATCCACTTTGAGGTGTTGGCCAACCAGTCTGACGAGTTGTGGAGTCAGCCTCAGATGATCGAAAAGTTGCGGGGCAGGGCCGGGCTTTTTGCCACCGGTACCGAACGCATAGACGCGGCCCTGCTGTCCGAGTGTCCGCACCTTGAAATTTGCGCCAACATGTCGGTTGGCTATAACAATTTCGATCTCCAAGCGATGAGCGCCGCGGGTGTGGTGGGAACCAACGCGCCCGGCGTGCTGACTGAGACGACGGCCGATTTTGGCTTCGCTTTGCTGATGGCAACCGCGCGCAGGGTAACGGAGGGCGAGCACTTCCTGCGCGGTGGACATTGGACCCGGTGGGCTTATGACTTGTTCGCCGGCGCTGAGGTGCATGGCAGCACGCTGGGCATCCTGGGAATGGGTCGTATCGGTCAGGGAATTGCACGACGCGGGGCCCATGGTTTCGGCATGCGGGTCATTTATCACAACCGCTCCCGGCTGGATGCAGCGACGGAGGAGCAGTGCAAGGCGCGCTTTGTGGGCAAAGAGGAGTTGCTCAGGACGGCAGACCATCTCGTGCTGGTGCTTCCCTATTCGGCCCAATCGCACCATGCGATCGGCGCTGCCGAGATCGCGTTGATGAAGCCCGGCGCCACGCTGATCAACATCGCGCGCGGCGGCATCGTCGACGACGCCGCGCTCGCCGCGGCGCTCAAAAGCGGCAAGCTGGCCGCGGCAGGGCTTGATGTATTTGAGGGCGAGCCCCAGGTGCATCCGGACTTGCTGAGCGTTCCCAACGTGGTGCTCACGCCCCACATCGCCAGCGCAACATTGCCAACCCGGCTTGCAATGGCCAATTTGGCTGCGGATAACCTGATCGCCCACCTTGTTAACGGAACGCCGCTGACGCCTCTGAATGCGGTGAGACGGGATCGTCGACCCTTCGACGGGCGATAGACGCGGCGCGCTTGTTGTCGAACTGGCCATGACTTTCGATGATCGCTTTTTGTG